>JAGGTX010000076.1 GCA_021163525.1 Caldifarciminota bacterium | reverse complement strand
GCCTCAACCCCTGCATTTCCATCCCATTCTAATTGAATAGTCGCATTCGCCCTCTGCTCCGGTGTCAGCTTTTCAAGTATGGATGCAGAGGCTGTGCTGAAAACTGATTCCTTCTCCTGGATGGCCCCAACAATCCTCCCTGATAGGGAGAAAACCATAAAAAATGAAACTAAAGCAAATAAACAACGCATAGAACACCTCCTTTCCTTATTATTAAAAGTTTACACATATAAATCACTATGTCAATACAAGGGTTAATTTTCAGCCCTTGACAGGGGGTTGATTTGTGATATAAACATTAGTTGACTGGTAAAGCTGGGTTTTACAAAAGAAACCTTTGAAAGGAGGTGAAACGTGACCAATGCACTTGGAAGGCACGTGTTGCTCGAATTTTATGGTTGCCCTCCTGGGACTCTCACAAGCACGGAGTATGTGGAGGACGTTCTTGTTGGTGCTGCAAGGGTTTCAAATGCCCACATTGTCAACCATCTTTTCCATCAGTTTCTACCATACGGGGTCTCAGGAGTGGTTGTGATTGAAGAATCACACTATACTATCCATACCTGGCCTGAGCACGGGTATGCTGCTATAGACCTGTTCACCTGCAGTGATGATGTTGATATTGAGGCTGCAATCCAGTATCTTAAAAAGCACTTCAGACCTTCAAGAATTGAAAAGGTTAAGGTGGACAGGGGTGTTAACTTCAAACTGGAGGCTGTATGAAGGAGGATGACCGATTATTCGTCGTTGAAAATAGTTTAGAAGAGGTATATACCACCTACTTTGTGGAAGAGATACTGGTGAGGGAAAGGACCCCTTACCAGCTGGTGGAGATTTTTAGACTCAAGGGATTTGGTAAATCATTATTCCTTGATGGTGTAATTCAATCTTCCGAATATGACGAGTATATTTATCATGAATCCCTTGTGCATCCAGCAATGTTTGTCCATCCTTCACCAGAGGATATTTTTATAGGTGGGGGTGCAGAGGGTGCAACATTGAGGGAGGTCTTGAAGCATCCTGAGATTAAGCATGTTAAAATGGTTGAACTTGATGAAAGAGAATGTGAACTCTGTAAACAGTATTTACCAGAGTTTTCCAGTGGTGCTTTCAATGATACAAGGGTTGAATTGAAGTTTGATGATGCAAGGATTATTCTTGATGAAGATAACAGGTATGATATTATCATAATGGACTTGCTTGACCCTGCTGATGACAACCCATCTGAAGGTCTTTATACCCCCCAGTTTTTCAAAAAGATTAAGAAGAAATTAAAAAAAGGTGGGGTCTTTGTAACACAGGCCGGTTCTGTTTACCTTTCACAGGGCAGGCACTTCAAGGAGGTTCTGAAATCAATTATGGATGTATTCTCAAACGTTGTTGGTTATACTATAAATGTTCCATCATTCCAGGTTCCCTGGGGAATTATTATGGCGAGTGAGACGCAGGACCTTTATACAGTTAAAAAAACAGATATTGAAGGCCTTAGGTATTATTCAATAGATTTTCATCCACATCTTCTCGGTTCGTTCATCCCTCTAAAAAATGAACTGGGTCTCTGAACTCCAGACCAGTGGATTGAAAATATCCTTCAGGATTAAGAAAGTCCTTTACAGGAAGAGAAGCGGGTATCAGTTGATTGAGGTTTTTGACACATACGAATTTGGCAGAATGATGATGCTTGATAGGAAGGTGATGCTTACACAGAGGGATGAATTTATATACCATGAGATGATTGTCCATCCACCAGTGGCTCTCCTTGGTGGTATCAAGAATGTACTCGTTATTGGAGGTGGAGATGGTGGAACAGTGAGGGAACTCCTGAAGTATTCTCCTGAAAGAATAACCCTTGTTGAGATAGACAGATTCGTGGTTGACGCTTCAAAGAAATTCTTTCCTGAAATGGGGAAGGTGCTAGACAACCCTGTTGTTGATATTGTGTTTGAGGATGGAGCGGAGTTTGTTAAAAAGATAGAGGATAGATACGACCTTGTGATTGTTGACTCCACAGACCCTGTAGGTCCAGGAGAGGTTCTGTTTTCAGAGGAATTTATCAGTGATATTTTTAGAATAACAGATGTGGTTGCAGGCCAGACTGAATCCCCGTTTTTGCACAGGGAGATGATTGCTCAGTATCATAAGGGGTTGAAGAAATTTTTTAAGAATATTGTTTTTTATACTGCGAACATTCCCACATATCCATCGGGTATCTGGTCATTCACCATTGGTGTGAATTTTGAACCAGTTATAAAGGTAAAGAGGTCTTTCCAGTATTATACCCCTGAGGTATTTGAGTGTGCAAAAAATATCCCACCTGCATTCAGAATAGATGCGTGAGAAGAAAAGAAGGGAGATCCTTGGGAAGGAGAAGGGTTTTAAACCCACTTCTTCTGGTTATATAAGAATAGCACTCGGTTATCCCAATACATATAGTGTTGGTATGTCAAGCCTTGGTTTCCAGTGGGTATGGTATATGTTTAACAAGAGGCCTGATACAGTATGTGAGAGATTTTTCTATGACACGGGGAATATTACACTTGAATCTGGAAGAAAGATAATCCTGTTTGATTTCATTGCGTTCTCCATATCCTACGAGATGGATTACTTGAGGGTTATTAAGATGATAGAAAGGACAGGCCTTCCTGCACGAGCAGATGAAAGGGATGAGCGAATGCCAATATTCATTGCAGGAGGAGGATTTGCAAGCATAAATCCAGAGCCACTTGCACCCTTTTTTGATGTGATTGTTGTTGGAGATGGTGAAGGGGTGATTGATACATTGCTTGATAGATACCACGAGACAAAGGGAGTGGGTAAAAGTCAGTTTCTTGAAAGCATTAAAGACTTAAAAGGTATATACATCCCATCAAAAACAATCCCTGTTTACAGAGGAAGGGAGATAGAAGGTTTTGAGGGAAGGGAGGTGGAGCAGAATGTTTCATTCAACCATCCAGTTCCATTCACCCCTGTGGTAACACCCCTTTCCCATTTCAGAGATATGGAACTCATAGAGGTTGAAAGGGGATGCAGGTTCAGGTGTAAATTCTGCACGGTGGGATATGTGAATGCACCATTCAGGGAGTATGACATGGAGGAGGTTCTTGATGCTGTTAATCACCACAGGATAGGTTTGATAGGTGCATCACTTGCAGATTATACAAAGTTTGACAGGATTATTGAGCGATTAAAGGGGAGGGTTACGCATATTGGTGTATCCTCTGTCAGGGCTGACAGGATAAAGAAACATACAATGAAATCCCTCGTTGAAATGGGATTGAAGACAATCACTATTGCACCTGAGGTTGCCTCAAAGAAATTGATGGGTGTAATTTCAAAGGGAATAACAGAGGAGCAGATTATGGGATTTGTTGATAGTGCAAATAATTCAGGCATAAAAAGGATAAAGATGTACTTTCTCATTGGTGTTCCAGAGGAGGATTTATCCGACATTGAAATGATGGCAGGACTGATAATGAAGGTAAATAGGGCATTTAATGGAGATGTGAGGGTTAGTGTTAATGTGATGATACCAAAGCCATCTACAGCATTTGAAAGGTTGAGCCTCATTTCAAAAGAGGATTACAACCACAGGGTATCCCTGTTAAAGAAACTTGTTAAGGGCATAAGGGTTGACATTATGCCATACAGGGAGGCATACACCCAGACCCTGTTCTCAAGGGG
>JAGGTX010000007.1 GCA_021163525.1 Caldifarciminota bacterium | reverse complement strand
TTATTCCAGCAAGGCTATTTGGGAGGAGGAGAACTGGGGGAAAGGTTGAGATTTTTATATTGAGGAAACTGAAGGAGGGAATTTATGAAGTCCTTGCAGGACCTGGAAGGAAGGCACCTGTTGGTGAAATTATTACATTTGATGAGTGCCTGAAATGTGAGATACTCGGGAAAGACCCCGTTTATGGAACCAGGATTGCAAGGTTTTCTGCAGAGGGTGGGGATGTGGAGGAGAGGATTGAGAGAACAGGCAGGATTCCACTTCCGCCTTACATCAGGAGGGACCCAGAGGAGATTGATACGGAGAGATACCAGACAGTGTATGCAGAGGAGAAGGGTGCTGTTGCAGCACCAACAGCGGGTCTACACTTTACAGAGGAAATTTTGAAACAAATTGAAGAAAAAGGTGCCAGATTGGGATACATTGTTCTCCATGCGGGTCTCGGAACATTCAGACCTGTAAAGGTGGAGGAGATAGAGAAGCACAGGATGGAACCTGAATACTTCAGGGTGCCAGAGGAGACCGCTGAGATGGTGAATGATACAAAGAAAAGGGGTGGAAAGGTGCTGTGTGTTGGGACAACCGTTATAAGGTCACTTGAGAGTGTTGCAGATGATAATGGAATGGTGAGACCATTTGAAGGAGAGACAAACCTGTATATATATCCCCCTTACAGATTCAAGGTGTGCGATATGATACTCACCAACTTTCACCTTCCCAAATCAACCCTTTTGATACTTGTTTCTGCCTTTGCAGGGAGGGAACTTGTTCTTGAGGCATATAAGGAGGCAATTAAGGAGAGATACAGATTCTATTCTTATGGTGATGCCATGCTTATTATTTAAGTATAAGGGAAAACGATCTCCACTCTATCATTGGCTATCTTTCTAACCTTTAGTTCTTCATTGAAGTATTTACCCACTCCTTTTATCAAACCTACCATTATATCTATAAGGTTTCTTTTAGAGAGGTATTTCATTATTAGGGTGTTATCATCTTTCCATTCATATTGAAATTTTGGTGGCGATGCATCAGGCAGGTTCTTTGTAGAGGCTGTGTGAACATTGTCCATTTTTAACAGAAATTCTTTTGCATTTTTAACACCCACAAAGTATGCTTTATAGAACTTTTGTGCATATACATTTATCCAGTAATCACCAAATGCTTCTCCAGCCTTCTCAATGTTGATATTTAAAACCTTCATCAGGCTATTCAAAATATCCATCACAATTCTGTCCTCAATATCAGTAATTGGAAGAATGTGGAGTTTTTCTGTTATTCCAGCAGTCTCCAGAATCTCCTCCCATCTGGAGGCTCCACCAAAACGTTCAATAACCATGTCTTTAAGTGCAAGAAGGATAACACCCTTCATTTTACACCTCCTTTTTGCTAAAGGCTTTTGAATCGATAAAACATTAATCGGAACATTCTTACCAGAGTTTTTTTCTATTCTTCATTTATCAGCAAAACCTCCTCTACTTTTTGATCTGCATCTAATATCACCTTTATTCCATCCTCTTTCAATAATGATAGGACCCTCTTTGTGAACATATGGAGTTTTTCAGGTGGATATAGTCCGGGTTCAATCTTTTCCTCCACCATCAACCTTGTGAATGCAGCACAGGAAAAACCCGTTGTTCTCTCCATTGCAGAGAATTCATCGTGGGCCCTATCAAGGAGTGTTGCAATGTATTTTGATTTTTTATTGTTTTTTGTTCCCCCAACCTCAACAATCATGAGAAGCAGGTCTTTTATGTCAATATTCAGTCTTTCCTTCAGGACACACAGGTTCATCATGTAGGGTGAAACACCCTTGTTATTGCATATCTCCTTATCAAAAAATCCCATATCCATGAGAAACTTCATCTTCTGTGCATGGCCAGGATACCTTATGGTCTTCTCCTCCATGTCAGGAACATCAGTGTATGTGTGGAGAAGAGACCTCAAACCGTCGGTATAAAAGGCCTCAAGCCTGCCAACGCCTTCGTAGTACATCTTCTCAATCCCTGTGAGTGGTGGAACAGTGAGAAGTTTTCCATCTCTCTTTATCCTTGCAGACCTTGTGTATTCCTCAATCAGATCAGAGGGCGACCAGGTGATGGTGTATCCAAGCGGGGGTATGTTTTTTACAGGGATGCCACCAACAAGCACCCTGATTTTCTCCACCCGCTCAAGTTTTTTTGAGAGAAAACCAATTAAGAGATTGCTCAATCCAGGTGCAATCCCTGTGTCAAAGAATACCCTGATCCCCGCCTCCTTGATTTTCTCCTCCACTGTAAAGGGGTCAAAATCAGTGTATGAGAGGTCAACGAGCTCCATTCTTTTTTCAATGCACAGATGATAAACCTTTTCACCAGGATGTGCAGGGAGTGCAGACACAATAATGTTTACTGATTGAGGCATCTTCCACTTCAGGATGTCTCCATGGATTGCAGAATAGCCATCCTTTTTCAATTTCTCCACCCTCTCCTCATTCCTTTCAACGATTTCATAGGGTATCTCCCATTCTGTGAATTTATGGGCAATTGCCCTGGCCTGTCTTCCTCCACCTGCAATAAGAACGCTCATAATCCATACCTTACTTTCTGAATCTCTGCTGCTATTGATATTGCAATCTCCTTTGGCAATCTTCCACCAATGTTCAGGCCTGCTGGTGAGTGGAGTGCATCAAATGGAAATTTTCTGGTCTCTTTTTTCAATCTCTCAAGGATTGTCTTGAATTTTCTCTTTGATGCAACAAGCCCTATATAGCCAGGATTTGTGCCATCAAGGTTTTTTAGCACCTGATAATCCCATTCGTGCTCAGGTGTGCATATAACAATGAAGGCACCATCCTCTATTTTGTGGTTTTTAAAAAATCCATTATACGCTTCCTTGAAATGGGCTGCGCCATCTATCTCCACTTCCCTTGGGTCAATAACAACAACTGAAAAACCTGTTCCCTTCATTATGCTGGCAACCTCTCTACCGATGTGCCCACCCCCGAATATGTACAGTCTGTTTTTGGGGCCAATGTATTGATAAAAGAGCGTGGTTTTCCCTCCACACACCATGCCTGTGCTTTTTTCATCAAGCCCGTATTCTTCCAGAAGGGTACCCTTTTTCTCAAGGAGTTTCTTTGCCCTTTCAATGGCAATCATCTCCAGTGTTCCACCACCAACGCTACCATAGGTGGTGCCATTCATATCAAGAATCATCATCTGGCCGGGGGTTGAGGGGGATGAACCCTCTGTTTTCACAACGGTGATCAGAACAAAGGGTTCACCCTTACTGGAAAGTATGAACATTCTCTCTATTATATCATCCATACATCC
>JAGGTX010000175.1 GCA_021163525.1 Caldifarciminota bacterium | reverse complement strand
TGGACATAAACAATGATGGCAAGCAAGAGATATTCTTTGCCTGTGATGATGGAGATGGTGATGGGAAAGGGAAGGTATATGCTTATGATTCAGACTGGAATCTGATGTGGGTAAAAGATGTTCAGGGAAATATTGGTGCAAATCCTTGTGTTTCTGATTTGGACAATGATGGAGATTATGAATTGGTTGTTGCCACTGTTTCAGGATGGGTTTATGTTTTTGATACATCAGGTGGTTATCTTCTCCATGGATGGCCAACTTCACTGAATGGTGAGTGTTATTCATCCCCTGCCTGTGGAGATCTGGATGGTGATGGGATTAAAGAGATAGTGATTGGGAGTTCTAATGGAGTATATGTATTATCACCAGACGGATCAATTCATGATATTGAGTGGATAGGTTGGAGCTTTTATGCAGGGATTAACCTTGTAGATATAGATAAAGATGGTGACCTTGATATACTTGCCACTCCTTCTACAAACGATCATGCCTACATTTTTCCAATATGGATGGATTATGAAGGTGGTAAGTTGATAGTGGTCCAGACGGACGTTAAGATGTTACCAGAAAGGAATGGTCGTGCTGTAAAAATACCAGAAAAGTTTAGAAAATCTGAATCCTTCAACTATTACAACATTGCAACCCCTGCTATTGGTGACATAGATGGGGATGGCTGGATAGATGTTATCAGTATTGAGACGGGTATTGATGGGAACATAGTTCACAGGTGGGAATATACATATAGTCATGGATGGAGGGTGTCGGAAGTATGGCAGGACAGGAACTGGGGTGAGATAATGGGGATGTATTCATCGCCTGCAATAACGGATGTAGATAATGATGGTAAGGGTGAGGTGATAGTTGCAGGGAACTATGACCCCGGGATCAATTTTGGATACCTTAAATTGAAATGTTATGAGCATACGGGGGAGATAAAGTGGCATAAGGAAATAACTGGTTATGATGTCTGGCCTAATTCTCCTTATTCTTCTCCTGCCTTAGGGGATATAGATAATGATGGTAAGGAAGAAATTGTTATAGGTTCAGATATTGGTAATTTATATTCCTTCAATGCTGAAGATGGAAGTTCAACAGATTTCTCTGTTAAGAGTGTACTTGCACCAATAACTTCTTCACCTGTTATAGCAGATATAGATAATGATGGGAAGATAGATATAATTTGCACATCAGAGGACCATTTTGTTTATAGTTGGGAAGGAGGCAACTGTGCAAATGGAAGAGTAGAATGGGGAGAGTTTCACAGGGATAATTATAACTCAGGAGACTATATAAAAGGTGCAGAAAATCTTGTTTGCACGGGGGTAAATGAAAGCAGTGTGTCCTTAAGTTGGGATGATAAATCAGATTTAGAAGATGGATATTACATTTACAGGGAAATAGATGGGGTAAGTTCTTTAATTGGTTTTGTCCCAGGAGATAGTTTTGTTGACAATGATGTGGTGAATGGTAAAACTGCTAAATACTTTATTCAGGCTATTAAAGGAGAATACCCATCAAAATTATCAAATGAGATTTCCATATATGTTCCCTACTGTAATAGACCCACCATCACCTCATTAACCTTTCAGGATTCAATCGTCGAAATCACATGGAATGATAATTCCCTTAAGAACAAGGATTATTATGTTGGGAAGAAGGTTAGCGGGAGAGTAGCAGGGACAGGGCATGATACAACCTTCTGGTATCACATGGGGCATTATCCAGGTGATGCCACATCGTTTATTGATACCTTTCCCATAGAAGGGGAGAACATATACAGGGTTGCGGCGATAGATTCAACGAATCATTACTGGTATTCTGATTATGATACCATATATATACCATTTTATAAGGCGGATAGTTTCATGGCAGTATCCCTTCCAGACACATCCATACTATTCAGGTGGAGGGACAGGACATATCTTGAGAGCGGGTATTCATTGAGGAAGGATTCACTCACAGGGTATATGGGTTCAGTTCCACCTGATTCCTGTGCATTTTTATACAGTGATGCGGATTTAGGCATGCACAGGTATTATTTAGTTTCCTGGCAGAAGCGAGATACTTTTTATTTTTACTGGGCGATATGTGATTCACTGGATTATCAGTGGCATGTGGATAATGAGCCACCAGTATTGAGTGTATATGGAGGTGGGAGGGTTGTAGGGGAAGATTCAGTGAGGATAGAGTGGGACGCAGAGGATAACAATGGTATAAAGGAGATATGGGTGAATGATGTAAGGCTTCCATATAATATCAGGGGATATACATACAAGGGTGATTATGCAGGGTGGCATGATGTAAATGTGAAGGTAAAGGACTTCTGGGGGTATGAGGCGGGTTCAGGGGTTAGAGCAGGGATATATTACAAGGATTCAGTGGATATTTCTGGATTTCTGGCTGTTCAAAGTGCCAAACGTCCAGTTCCATGTATGTGGATGTATTTTGTATATGGGGATATACCAGAGACAGGATATTATAAGGTTTATTACTGCATAAATTCAAAGAGGTGGTATGTTGTTGATAGGTATCTTTATAAGGGTTCAAGAGGCAGGATAGGGCTTACCCGTGCGAGTGAAGGGGACATGGTAAATGCATTTATGTGTATGGAGGAAGGAGACAGGTTCAGGCATTATTCAGATTACAAGAAGAAATACTGGGCATCAGGAGGGGGTGGTGGAGGATGTCCATATCTTTATGTATGGACAGGAAAGGATTATGAATTTGACAACTCACTTTTACCCGAGAGTGAGCATAAGGCTGGTGTATTCAAAGACCATTACATATTAACGAAGGAGCCATCAGGGGATGGGATAAGGTTGAAGATAAAGGAATGGGATGACTGGACATTTATAGACAGGGTGAGGCTTTTCAGGGTATTGCATCCAGAGAGTGTTGGTATAGGGATATACGGGGATAAATTGATAGGGTATGTTGAGGCTGGAGAGGTTGGAAAGGCATATGACAACCTCGGATTTGAATGGACTGATTCAGTGCGGACACCAGGCAGGGGAGCATACAGGGGGAGGAAGGGGAAGAACGGGAGACTGTTCACTGAATTTGGGATTAAGGGTGATTATATACTTGCAGACACAAAGGCGGTGCCACCACCGGAGCCACAACCAAAGCTTACCCTTGCATCAGGGAAAGACACATTATTTGGGAGGGTGATAGGTAGTAAATATCTGACAGTAACAGGTGAATTTGAGGTTCTGGACAGTGTTGGGGTAATAGACTATGTAAGGAGTGTGAGGAAGGTATCATCAAGGTATGTGAAGCAGGAGAAATTGAAGTGGGAGGAACTGCCAGAGGAGATGAGGAGGAAGGATGGCAGGTATTACATCATAGAGCCGGGTGATAGTGTGGAGATAAGGTTCAGGAAGGGTAATCGTCCTGTTCCAGAGGGCTGGGTAGAGGACTACATGATAGAGGTGATAGGTTTTTACACCACACCAGGGAAGGCACTTGGTGGTGTTTATGGAATGATAAAGGAGCCGTCTCTTTTGGTGAATTTTGGTAAGGAGATATGGTTCAGTGCAGGAGGGATAAAAGGTGGGACAGTAGAGGTTGAGGTTTATGACATAACAGGCAGGCAGGTGAGGAGGATGGAGGCGAAGGCAGGAAGCACTGGTAGGATAACAGGGCTTCCTTCAGGTGTATATTTTGTGCATATAGGAGAAAGGACATTCAGGGGAGTGATAGTAAAATAACCGATTTTCTGATTTGAGAGTATTATATACTGAAGGAAATGTGGAACAGGAATAAGCATATCGCTTTACTTTTAGATGATTTGATTTTTTACACTGATAAAACATCAAGCATTCAAAACAGTCTATAATGATTCAGGATGTTGACATAGGGCTTTTAAAAAACTATAATTCAGGCATGAGGATAGCAGGCGGTATAAACTGTGGAAGAAAGATATATGCCCCGCATGGATTGAGACCCACACTTGAAAAGGTGAGGGAGGCAATTTTCTCAATAATAGATGTGCATGGAAAGTCTTTCCTTGATGTTTATGCTGGAACAGGTGCTGTTGGGCTTGAGGCATTCTCAAGGGGTGCTGTTGAGGTCTGGTTCATTGAGAGAAGCCCGAAGGCAGTTTGTTTTCTGAAGCGGAACATAGAGAACCTTGATGTTGAAGATGCGAAGATTATAAAGGGTAATGCCATACAGGTTTTGAAGAGACTTGAGAAGAAGTTTGATGTTGTTTTTCTTGACCCTCCCTATGATAGGGGGCTTGTTCAGAAGACCCTTGAGGTTCTAAGAGGAGTTACAGGTAATGGTTCCTTTGTTATTATTGAGCATTCACCCAGGGAAATCTTTGATACAGGATGTTTTTCCACATACAGGCAAAAGAGATACGGTGATACATCCCTCACCATCCTTATAAAGGAGGGGTTATGAAGGTTGCTGTTTATCCTGGAACATTTGACCCGGTAACGAACGGGCATATTGACATCATAAAAAGGGCATCAAGGATTTTTGATAAACTGATTGTGCTGGTTGCACTGCACAGGGGAAAGGATACCATGTTCACTAAGGAAGAGAGGGTTGAGATGTTGAAAAAATCTGTTGAAGGGATGAGAAATGTGGAGGTGGATTTCTATGAAGGCCTTATTGCTGAATATGTAAAGGATAAAAGGATACTTGCTGTTATAAGGGGGATGAGGGCAGTATCAGACTTTGAATATGAATTCCAGATGGCACTTATGAACAGGCATCTCAATCCAGAGATTGAGATTATATACCTTTTCCCTGATGAGAAATACACCTATCTTTCATCCAGCATAGTGAAAGAGGTCGCGTCCTTTGGTGGTGATATATCCACCTTTGTTCCTCCACATGTTGAAAAGATGCTCATAAAAAAATTAAGAGGGGAGAGCGAATGAGAGAGATAAGTCCTTCAACAACATTGAAGGTGCTTGAGAATGCCTTTAAGAAAAGGGCAGAGGGTAAGGATATTTCCATACTTGCTGCTGGAGAGCCTGATTTTGACACTCCTGATTACATCAAGGAGGCAGCAATTAGGGCAATAAAAGAGGGGAAGACAAAATATACACCTGTCGCAGGTATTCCTGAATTGAGGAGGGCGATTGTGGGATGGACTGAGCAGAGGATTGGCATAAATTATAGTCCAGATGCGGTCCTTGTTTCTTCAGGTGCAAAGCAATCCATATTCAATGTGCTGTTCACCCTTATTGAGAAGGGGGATGAGGTTATAATCATAACTCCTTACTGGGTGAGTTATCCTGAGATGGTAAGGCTTGCAGGTGGCAGCCCTGTTTTTGTTGATTCTGCAGAGGACTTCCACCTTGATATAGATGCCATAGGAAGAAGCATCACTGGTAGAACCAGGGCAATCATTCTCAACTCACCCAACAACCCAACAGGGGTTGTTTATACAAGGGAGGAGATGGAGGAACTTGCTGGACTCCTGAGGGAAAAAGAAATCTATGTTATATCGGATGAAATTTATGACTGTCTTGTTTATGAAGGCAAAAAAAATTACAGTATTGCAAAGGTGAAGGGGATGCGGGATAAGACCTTTGTTGTGAATGGGGTTTCAAAGAGTTTTGCCATGACAGGATGGAGAATTGGATGGGTTCTGGGGCCGGAGAGGATTATAAAACTGGCAAAGAGTATCCAGTCCCATACAACATCCTGTCCCTCATCCATCTCCCAGTATGCCGCCCTTGCTGCACTTACAAAGGACGATGGCAGTGTTGAGAGGATGAGAGCAACCTTTGAGAAGAGGAGGAACAGGTGTATTGAACTGTTAAGTGAGATCCCTGGTATATCTTTCCCCAGACCTGATGGTGCGTTCTATCTTTTCCTTGATGTATCAAGATATACCCATTCCTCCTTTGGTTTTGCAACAGAACTTGTTGACCATGACCTTGCAATCATTCCCGGGATTGCCTTTGGAAAAGAGGGATATTTGAGGCTTTCATATGCCTCATCACTTGAAGAGATAGAAAAGGGGATAAGACACCTTAAAGAGTTCATAGAAGGATTGAGAGAAAAATGAGGTATTTTTTTGACAGGGCAAAGATATATGTAGAAGGGGGAAGGGGTGGGAATGGATGTATAAGTTTCAGAAGGGAGAAGTTTGTTCCAAAGGGTGGACCTGATGGAGGAGATGGAGGAGATGGTGGTGATGTAGTTCTCGTTGTATCCCCAAATCTGAATACATTGAGGGACTTTCATTATAGAAGACACTACAGGGCAAAAAAGGGTGAACATGGCAAGGGTAAGAACATGCATGGAAGAAAGGGTGAGGACCTGGTTGTTCCTGTCCCTCCTGGAACCATTGTGATGGATGAGGATGGTAATGTTATTGGGGACCTTGTGAAGGAGGGAGATAGGCTTGTTGTGGCAAGAGGGGGAAAGGGTGGTAGGGGGAATGCTGCCTTTGCAACCCCAACAAGACAGACACCAAGGATTGCAGAAGAGGGAAAGCCCGGGGAGAAGAGATGGATAAGGCTGGAATTAAAACTTATTGCTGATGTAGGGCTTGTGGGATTCCCTAATGCTGGTAAGTCAACATTACTTTCAAAACTTTCACATGCAAAACCAAAGATTGCCAGTTATCCATTCACCACACTCCAGCCAAACCTTGGGGTTTGTGAACATAAAGGAGAGAGGTTTGTGATTGCAGACATACCTGGAATCATAGAGGATGCCCACATGGGGAAGGGGCTTGGGATTGAGTTTTTGAGGCATATAGAAAGGACAAAACTTCTGCTGTTTGTTATTGATGTAGCAGATGCACCCGATTACCATTATAATGCACTTCTCAAGGAATTGGGAGAATACAGGATTGAACTACTTGTGAAGCCCAGAATTGTTGCATTGAACAAGATTGACCTGATAGAAGAAAATAATTATCCTGTGTTTGATGTGAAAACCCATCCCGTTTCTGCTTTAAAATCTCTTGGACTTGAAGAATTGAAGGATTCTATTGTGAGCCTGTTACAGGAGGTGGAAGATGAACGAAAAGAGGTTCTCCAAACTGAAGGAAACCCTTAAAACGGGCGGATTGAACGATAAACTTTCTACACTTGAGGAACTCCGTAAGGAGGATAGTGCAAAGGTGAACAACCTTCTGCTCTCCCTTCTCTCCAGTGAGAGCTGGACATTAAGAAACAAAGTCTGTGAGATACTGGCAGAGAGGGGAGAGAAACTGGGAGATAGACTTATAAATATCCTGAATACAGGTGTATGGTATGCAAGGGCTGCAGCTGCAAGGACACTCGGGCTTATAGGAAGGATTTCCTACATTCCAGAATTGTTAAAATACAAAGATGATTCCAATGATGTTGTCAGAGAAGAGGTGAAGAATGCAGTGAAAAACATTGTTGAGAAAAACGGATTCACAAGGGTTCAGGAAGAGTTTGACCTGGATACGCAGGATATTATAAGGGAGGTTACAGGAATTGAAAATGAGTAATG
Organism: Caldifarciminota bacterium; assembly: GCA_021163525.1. Taxonomy (GTDB): domain Bacteria; phylum Hydrothermota; class UBA3072; order UBA3072; family B12-G15; genus B12-G15. The sequence continues at coordinate 3,825 of JAGGTX010000175.1, read as the reverse complement.
AGAAAATCCTTCTTAAACTCTCCATCTCCAGAATATCACCAGCCAATATTCGGGATTATTTAAACTCTATCCCTTGTGAGGAGGACATAAATCAAGATAGTATAAGGGATTACCTTTCGGATTATTTTGATGTGGAAAAGGTGTTGAACCTTGAGATAGAGCCAATATACAATCACCTGAAGAAAAAAGGTGTTAATATTGTGTCCATCCTGAATGATGATTATCCAGAAAACTTAAAAACGATTCCTAAACCTCCCCCAATCCTTTTTATCAGAGGGGAGATCGTTCCGGAAGATAGTAATGCAGTGGCCATAATAGGAACAAGAAGGCCAACAGAGTATGGAAGAAGCGTTGCCTGGAATTTTGCAAAGGAACTTGCCTCAAATGGATTCACGATTATAAGTGGGCTTGCTATGGGCATAGATACAAATGCCCACAGGGGTGCCCTTGAGGCAGGGGGTAGAACAATAGGCGTAATTGGGTGTGGGATTGACAGGGTTTATCCCTCATCAAATAAGAGACTTGCACAGTTGATTGCGGATGGGAATGGTGCAATTATTTCTGATTTTCCTCCAGGAACACCACCCCTTAAATACAACTTCCCTTTAAGGAACAGAATAATCAGTGGTCTATCAAAGGTTATTGTTGCAATTCAGGCAGCATCAAGGAGTGGGGTTTTCTCAACAGTGAACTGGGCACTTGATTATGGAAGGGATGTGTTTGCTGTTCCTGGAAATATTACAGTGAGGCAGTCAGAGGGTACGAATAGATTGATAAAGGATGGCGCCATCCCCGTTACATCACCCGGCGATATACTGAATTACTTTGGATTATCATCATCAGTGAAGGAAGAAAAGGGGGATGAATTGCCAGGGGATGAACAGCGTGTGTTTGATGCGATAGGTGATGAGGGCGCAAGGATTGAGGAGATCTGTGATGTAACAGGATTTAAGCCACAGCAGGTGAATTCAATACTCCTTCTGCTTGAGCTCAAAGGGTTTGTCAGGGAGATGGGGGGTGGCAGATATATAAGGAATAAATCATGATTGGTGTTGTTGACATTGGAAACACCAGATACCACTGTGGTATTGGAAAGAATCTATCAATTGTTAAAAGGCTGGATACAGAAGAGATAGACGAGGTGGTGAAGTTTTTTGAAGGGATTGATAATATAATGGTGATATCAGTGGCAGAAAAAAGGCTGATGCCATTAAAAAGGTTCTTGAATAGAAGGATAATCAGATTTCCAATGGATAAGATTCAAAGGGATTATACTGGATTGGTTGGAGAGGACAGGATTGCTGCATCACTTTATGTAAAAGAAAAAGGATTGTATCCCTGTATTGTTGTTGATGCAGGGAGTGCCATTACGATTGACATAATAAATGGGGAAGGCCTGTTTTCTGGTGGGGCAATCCTACCGGGGATAAAGCATTATTTATCCCTTCTTAGAGAGCAGGAGAACCTCAAAAATATCAGGGTTGAACCAGAACCCCTTGAGAATCATGGTAAAAATACGGAGGAGTGCATAAGGCACGGGCTTTACATTTATATAAAAGGCATTATGGATTATGTTGATTCACTTAAAATAAAAAGGGTTATTGTTACGGGAGGTGATGCACACCTGTTTATGAAAAAAGGATGGATGTATGACAGGGATATTGTCCTCAGAGGGGGACTTGTTGCAGTTGACCTTTTCCCCTGAAGAAACAGAGAGACTGGGTTTTGAACTGGGAATGTCAATAAATGAACCTGTTGTTATTGCACTGAGAGGTGACCTGGGTGTGGGTAAGACGGTCTTTGCAAGGGGCATAGCAAAAGGGCTTGGTGTTGATGAAAGGATTTCAAGCCCTTCATTTGTTATCATGAAGAATTATAAAGGAAGACTCCCTGTTTATCATATAGACCTTTACAGGGTTTTTTCACCGGAGGATGTGCCCTTTATTGAGGATATAATGAATTCAGGTGGAGTGGTTATAATTGAGTGGGCAGAGAGGATACTGGATGTGCTCCCTGAAAAGAGGATTGATGTAAGGATAGAGATTGCAGGGGAGAACAGAAGGCAGGTGTGGATAAATGATAATAGGGATTGATTCATCCGGATTCAAAGGAGAGGTTGCCATATATGGAGGAGGAAATATTGAGGTCCATACCCTTGAATACGCTGAAGACATACCAGGATTTCTTGATGAAAAGGGGATAAAACCGGAGGGCTTTGAGGCAATAGGTGTTTCTATAGGTCCTGGTTCATTTACAGGGCTCAGGGTTGGGCTTGCAATAGCAAAGGGAATGGCAAAGGGAAGAGGAATTGATGTTTATGGGATTCCAACATTTGATGGTCTTTTGTTTGGTCAGGAAGATGGCCTTTATATCCCTGTTCTCCATGCAAGGCGTGGGATTGTCTTTTCAGCAAGAATTAAGAAGGAGGGTGAGAGTTTTGAAAGGTTGATAGAGGATGGTGTTTATCCTCTTCAGGAGGTGCTTGGATGGGATGGGGTTTTCATTGGTAATGCCCTTGAGAGATACCAGAAAGAGTTTAAAGACAGGAAAAAAGTGGAAAAGTTTACCATTGCAGATGGTGTTGCAAGGATTACAGAGATGGCCATCAGGGGTATGGGTATAAGTGCAGTGAAAAATCCTGAAACCCCGATTTATCTTTCTCCATCAGAAGCAGAGAGAAAGAGAATGGGTGATTTTGATATACTTCCTGTATCCCCTCAAGAGATTCCAGAGATACTGGAGATTGAGCGGGAGGCTTTTGTTGAACCATGGGATATGCGGTCATTTCTCCTTGTTCTTGCCGAGGGGGAAAAGTGTATTGTATGGAAGGTTGTGAAGAATGGGATTATTGCAGGATATCTGGTTGGGTGTTTTTATGGTCAGAAGTTCCATCTCATGAACATTGCAGTGAAAAAGGGTTACAGGCGTAAAGGCATAGCCAGAGCCTTGCTTCACAACCTATTGAAATATCTAAAAAAGAAGGGTGATGTGATTGAGGTGTACCTTGAGGTGAGGATTCACAATGAGCCTGCAATAGAACTCTACAAGATGTTTGGATTCAGGATTGAGGCAATTATACCCGAATATTATAAAAATGGGGATGATGGACTTCTTATGAAACTACCCCTGTCAGGAATACAATAATTGCTCCAAGCAGAATAATCATTGTTGAAGGAACAAGGTATTTGTAGACCCCATTCATGTTTGCTCCAAAATACTCCCTTGAAAGAACAAGACACAGGTGTGCAGGGGAAATGAGAACACCTGCAAAGCCCGATACATAGGCAACCAGAATTCCATTGAGATAGATCCAGTGGGGTGTATTGATAAGAAGGGATTGGAGGAGGGGGAATGAGATTGCAATATATGCCTGGTTCACACCTGTAAGAAATCCAACCATGAATGGGAAAAGGATAAAAACAATAATCTTACCCATAATACCCTCAGTGTGTTGTGAGATGGTGGAAAGCCCACCTGATAACTCCATTATGTTCTTAAAATAGAACACAAAGAAGATAACAAGAAGGGTCTTCCACTTCATATCCTTCCAGAATGAGAAAGGGGTTATTTTTTTTCTTATAACGAGATACCCATATGTTCCTGCAATTACAATCAGGAGGGATATAAGTATGGGTATATTCAGAACAAGGTAAAGTATGATGATAAGAATAATTGGTGAAAGCCCATAAAGTATGTAATGAATACTCATTGGCTTGAATGGAATGGTGCTTCCCTTTGCCTTAAGATTGAACCTCAACATAAATGGAATACCAGTAAAAATGGCAAGGGGAGTAAAGAGCCACTGATTTAAAGAGAGTTCCCTTA
>JAGGTX010000098.1 GCA_021163525.1 Caldifarciminota bacterium | reverse complement strand
CCTCAACCATCTTTATAAACTCTCTGGCCACCTCAACATTCACATCCGCCTCTATGAGGGCACGCCTCACCTCTTTCAGTCCCTCACGAACCCTTTCGGGTGTGAGCCTTCCCTTCTTACCAAAATTCCTTATGATTTTTTGAAGCCTTCCTGAAATCTGTTCAAACATACCTGAATTATACTGTATAAAAGGGTAATGGCAAGAGTACATCCCTGGGGACGGAAGTTGAAAATTTGACATTTTTCCGCAGAGAATAAAACCTTGACAAGCACAATATATAGTATATATTCTTTTCACAAAACACAATATGTAGTGGAAAGGAGGTCAGGGTTGGGCATGATAAAATGTGTCAGAAAAAGGGATGGAAGGGTTGTTCCCTATGACAGGGAGAAGATCGCTGTTGCGATCTTCAAGGCACTCCAGTCCACAGGCCAAGGAAAAAAGGGAAAGGCGGATGAACTTGCATTGATGGTTGAGGAAGAAATTATAAAGAAGTATGGACAGGAGATGCCCGATGTAGAAGGGATTCAGGACCTTGTTGAGAAGGTTTTGATTGATTCGGACCTCGTTGAGACAGCAAGGGCCTATATCCTTTACAGAAAGGAAAGGGCTGAAATAAGGAAGGCAAAAGAGGTTCTTACAGGGGTGAAGGATGAATTGAAACTCTCCCTTAATGCTTTGAAGGTTCTTGAAAGAAGATATTTGAGAAAGGATGAATATGGCAGACCCGTTGAAACCCCACTTGAGATGTTTGAAAGGGTTGCAAGGAACATTGCAGAGGCAGAGAAGAATTACGGAAAAGACCCTGAAGAGGCATACAATAAGTTTTTTGAACTCATGACCTCTCTAAAATTTTTGCCTAACTCCCCCACCCTGATGAATGCAGGGACTGAACTCCAGCAACTTGCAGCATGCTTTGTTCTTCCTGTTGGTGACTCAATAGAGGAAATATTTGATGCAGTGAAATACACTGCGCTCATACATAAGACCGGTGGAGGTACCGGATTTTCCTTTACCCATCTGAGACCTAAGAACGATGTGGTTAAGAGCACAGGCGGGATTGCCTCCGGGCCACTCTCTTTCATGAGGGTGTTTGATGTTGCCACCGATATTATAAAGCAGGGTGGTAAGCGAAGGGGGGCAAACATGGGGATTCTCAGGTATGACCACCCTGATATTTTTGACTTTATCACGGCAAAGAGCACAGAAGGCATACTGAGTAACTTCAATATATCCGTGGCAATCACTGAAGAATTCATGAAGGCGGTTGAGAACGATGAAGAGATAGACCTTATAAATCCCAGGGATGGCAAACCTGTAAGGAGGGTGAAGGCAAGGGTTATCTTTGACCTGCTCGTTTATAATGCCTGGAAATCGGGTGACCCTGGAATAATATTTGTGGATAGACTTGATAGGGACAATCCAACTCCACACATTGGGCATATTGAATCTACCAACCCATGTGGTGAGCAACCGCTACTACCGTATGAGGCTTGTAACCTTGGTTCAATAAACCTATCAAAGTTTGTTAAGGATGGTAAGATAGATTATGATGACCTGAAAGAGGTTGTTTACACAGCGGTTCACTTCCTTGATAATGTGATTGATATGTCCAGGTATCCACTTGAACAGATTGACAGAATGGTGCGGGGAAATAGAAAGATTGGGCTTGGGGTTATGGGATTTGCAGATATGCTTATACAACTGGGTATTCCCTATAACAGTGATGAGGCACTCCAGAAGGCTGAAGAGATTATGAGTTTTATCTCAAAAACTGCAAGGGAGAAGTCAAGACAACTTGCTGAGGAACGTGGTGCATTCCCAAATTTCAGGGGCTCTGTATTTGACCAGAGAGGAGAACCTTCCATCAGGAACGCAACCCTCACGACAATCGCTCCTACCGGGACAATTAGTATCATTGGTGGATGCTCAAGTGGTATTGAGCCATTGTTTGCCGTTGTTTACATAAGGAATGTTATGGAGGGGACTGAACTCCTTGAAATAAATCCATATTTTGAAAGGATTGCAAAGGAGCAGGGATTCTATTCAGAGGAACTGATGAGGGAGGTGGCAAGAACAGGTAGTGTTCAACATGTGAGGGGTATACCGGAGAAGGTGAAGAGGCTCTTTGTCACAGCCCATGATATTCATCCTGAATGGCATGTGAGGATGCAGGCTGCATTCCAGAAGCATGTTGATAATGCAGTATCAAAAACAGTGAATCTTCCTTACCATGCCACACCAAGGGATGTTGAGATGATTTACATGCTGGGGTATAAACTTGGTGTGAAGGGTATCACTGTTTACAGGGATGGGAGTAAGTCAGAGCAGGTGATATATATAGGGGATTCAAGGAACAGGTCAAAGACCACCCCACCATCAGTGGATCTGAATCTGGGGAATGGATTTCTCAATGTTGATTCAGAGTACTCTGGTGGGTGTGAAACCTGCACAATATAAAGGAATTTTACTCCTCAGCAGTGGGTAGCAGCAGCCGTCTCAAAACCTCTGCAAAGGAGAGTGTAGATACAATCAGAAAGACATGGGGAATGAGGTTGAAGATACCACCAAGCATAAAGAGAAAAAGCCTCATATCCCTTTTTGCAGGTATCTCTTTTGAGCTGTCCAGTGGTTTTCTGAAAAGGGCCTCATACCTTGTTTCTGTATAACTCACACTGAGTGAGCCAGCAAGGGCAATCATTGCAAGCGGCCAGACTATCCAGCCAAACTGATGGGATGCTCCCCATGCCATGCCTGTAATCACTGCAGCATCTGCAATCCTGTCAAGCACAGAATCAAGCCAAGCCCCATATGCTGATGATAGTTTCTTTAATCTGGCTATCTCTCCATCACATCCATCAACAATTGAAGAAAGCTGTATGAGGAGGCCTCCAATAATCAAGCTCCATCTTCTTCCAAGACCAAAGAAAACTGCTGAAGCAAGGGCTATCACAAATGAAATAATTGTAATCTGATTTGGTGTAATTCGGGTTTTTACAAGGTGTTGAGAGAGCCATGAGGATATCCTTCTGTTCAGGGTTTTTGATATTATACCATCCCTTGCCTTTATTATTTCCCTCTCTTTAATAATCCTCTTCAGGTTTTCAAAATCCTCTGGTGTATCAACATCATACCACAGCGACCCATTTATATCATAGAGAGGCAGGGGATTTTTTTCTATCCACAATCTCTTTACATCGTTCCAGGTCTCTGCACCATTTTTGATTGAATTTTTTATGAATGGAAAGATTGAGGGTGAAAGAAGGAAGATTCCCGTATCAACGGCATCAAATACCTTTAATCCCTTTCCAATATCCACAACCCTCCCGTTTTTAAACCTCACCTTTGTGGCCTCATCCACATCCACATACCCTGGATTTGAATCAACCACCATCATAAAATCCGCCTTCATTCTAACAAGGGGTCTTAAAGGGGACAACTGGTAGTAATGGTCCCCCATAACAAGAAGAAATGGCCTTTTTAGAAATTTTTCACCAGCAATAACAGAATAAGCATTCCCCTTCTCCCAGTCTGGATTGTATATTGTGAAAACATTCCTGTATCCCTTCTCTTTTATAAACTTCTCAATATCCTGGTGTTTATAACCGGTTACAATGTATATTTTCTTAATTCCCAAAGCATTAAGTGCATTGATATGATGTTCAAGGAGTGTCGTTCCATTGATTGAGAGGAGAACTTTGGGTCTGGAAGAACCCATCCTTGTTCCATCACCTGCTGCAAGGATTAATGCATCCATACCAACCTCCTTAAATAACTCTCATTTAATTGCTTCACAATAAATATATTATTCAGGGTTCAAATGTCAAGTCATTTTTGGGAAGAGTTATTATAATTTTGTGTAGAATAGAAGAATGTGAATTATAATGCCTTGCCTTTCTTACCTGTCCTGTTATACTACTTGCTGATATCCTGTGCTTTTCAACCATGGTTAACTCTTCATTTCCTGTCTTCTTTCACTTTTAAAAAGATTTTAAAGTGAGGCCGTTTTTATATTTCGTATAGATTTTTTTTGAGGCAAAGCAATGCCTTGACAAAAGAGTATGGATGTTCATAATTTTATATACTGGAAAACAATTAAAAGGAGGTGGTTATGAGAAGAGGTCTTATCCTTTCACTCCTCCTGGGTTATCTTTTATCTGCACAGGTTTCAGGAGGGTATGATTATGTCCAGCAGATGCCAGCAGGTGCAATTGACTGGACAAGGTGTGTTGTGAAGGCAACTGGTATTGGTGCTCCAAATCCTGATGTCCCACTTGCTGCACAGAGGGCGGGTGCACTGAGGGCAGCAAAACTTGATGCATTGAGGAATATTCTTGAAACCATTAAGGGGGTTTACATTGATGCAGAAACCACTGTTGAGAACGCAATGACTGTTTCCGATGTTATCAAGACAAAAATCAACGGAATTGTAAGTAACTTCACAGTCACAGACATAAGATACATGTCCGATGGCTCCATTGAAGTGGATGTGGAGGTTCCCCTTACTGGTGAAATGATAAACACCCTGCTCCCTCAGCAGGTTGGAATGAATTCCCCACTGGTTCAGCCCCAGGCCGGAGGAATATTCACCGGTCTTATTATTGATGCAAGGGGATTCAAGGTTCAGCCTGCAATGGCACCAAAGATAGTTACCCCTGATGGGGTTGAGGTTTATGGTACGGGTTTTGTTTCAAGGGAATACGCTGTTGAGATGGGTATTGCAGGTTATGCAAAAAATATAGAACAGGCAAGGAATGACGACAGGGTCAAGCCAAATCCATTGATAATAAAGGCGATCGGCGTAACTGGTCCCAACAAAACCGACATTATTATATCCCCCAATGATGCAATGAGACTCCATCAGTACAGTGAGAACCTCAAGTTTCTTGAACAGTGCCGTGTAATGATAATCGTTGATTGAATCAGGAAAGGAGGCAAGAATGAAAAAATTATTACTGATAATAGCAATCATTTCCTTTGTTGTTCTTGGAACAGGATGTGCAAAGAAGCAGACAGTCACACCTGGTGGTCTCATGGATACACCCCAGGCACACTATGCAGAGGGTAAGAGGCTTCTCAAACAGAATCAGGTTGATGAGGCAAGGAAGGAGTTCAACAGGGCAATACTTCTTGATAAAAACTATGCACCTGCATATGAGGGAATGGCACTGGTTTATCTTGCAAAGGGAGACCTGAAACTGGCTGAAAAGTATGCAAATGACTGCCTGAAAAGGGACAAGAATTTCGTTCCAGGAATGGTTGCAAAGGGAAGGGTGCTCATGGCAAAGGGTGACAACAAGGGTGCTATAAAGTGGTTTGACAGGGCTTTGAAAAACAATCCAAAGTTTGAGGATGCCTACATCTATAAGGCAGATGCACTTGTGAACATGCAGAAGTATGATGAGGCAGAGAAGGTTTACAGCGAAGGCATGAAGAACCTTCCCAATTCTCAGGAACTGAATTCAAGATGGCAGATGATGCAGGATATGAGAAGGGCTGCTGCTGGTCTTCCTCCACAGTATCTTGCTATAGCAAGGAGTCCTGCAATAACAAGGGCTGACCTGGCCGCACTCTTTGTTGTTGAACTTGACCTTGACAAGATTACAAAGAAGCCTGGTCCTCCAGAGGCAAAGAAGTTTTATGCACCACAGCAGCAGTCAGTGATGGGTAAGCCTGCAGGAAAAGCGGGGACCGAACTTCCATCCGATGTAAATAACCACTGGGCAAAACACTATATAATGAAGGTTATGGAACTCGGCATAATGGAGCCATATCCAGATGGAAAGTTCCATCCGGATGAGCCGATCACAAGGGCAAACTTTGCCATGGCTGTTCAGAATCTTCTTGCGGGTCTCCTGAAAGACCCTTCGCTCACCACAAGGTTCATTGGAAGCACCTCACCATTCCCCGATGTTCCAAATTCCCACTTTGCATTCAATGCAGTGATGCTTGTCACAACAAGGGGAATAATGAAGGCAAAACTTGATGGAACATTTGGGCTTTCTGATAAGGTTCCTGGCAAGGATGCCCTTCTTATAATGAAGAGGGTAAAGGCAAACCTGTGAGGTGTCCATGGTAAATTTAATTTTAATTACCCTCTTTTTGATTTCACAGCAACCTGCACAGGAAACAAGTAGTGGTGAGGTCGCCATTGTTGAGGCTGTAGGTGATGGGAGCATTGTTCAGGGGGACCTTGCAAAGGCAAGGGACGATGCAATTGAGAATGCCCTGAGGAATGCGGTTGAGCAGACCGTTGGGATGCTCCTCTCATCAGAGACAATCACCAAGAATTTTATGACCATAGACGACAGGATTTACTCCCGTTCAACAGGGTATGTCCAGAGGTATGAAATCCTGAACGAAGGAAAGAAGAACGACTTTATCTATGAGGTGAAGGTGAAGGCATATGTGAAAAAGGGCATGGTGAAGGACGACCTTGCTGCAATCGGGCTTCTATTGAGAAGGAAAAACCTTCCCAGGATGATGGTTCTTATCCAGGAAAACAATGTTGGGAGTGCCTCTGGAACAGTGATTGATGTAAACCTCAACACAGCAGAGAACACGGTGATGGAAACCTTCATGTCCAGGGGCTTTTCATTCATTGACCAGGAGGCTGCAAAGGCAAAACTTGATAGAACCCGTGCACTTGCAGCAATTTCAGGTGATGTTGAGGCAGCAAAGGCACTTGGACTTGCCTTCAGGGCAGAGGTCATCATCGTTGGAAAAGCAGTGGCTAAGGCCGTTTCAGGTATGAAAATGCTTGGGGATATGAAATCAGGCCAGGCAGATGTCACCCTGAGGGCAATTGATGTATCCAATGGTGAGATTATTGCTGTCTCTTCAAAGCATGGTGCTGCTGTTCACATAGATGAAATCACAGCGGGAAACGAGGCAATAAAGAAGGCTACAAAGGCTGCTGCAGAGGACCTCATGAATAAGATTCTTTCAAGATGGCAGGCAGATGTTACTGGAACACAGAAGATTGAAATGGCTGTGTATGGATTCAAGAACTTCAATCAGGTATATTCATTTAAGAATGAGTTCTCCTCAATACTCAGGGGCGTTAAAGGCCTGTACTCCCATGGTTTCCAGGCAGGCCAGGCAATCTTTGAGGTTGAATTTGAAGGAAATTCAGAGCAACTTGTTCTGGAACTCACCAGAAAGAAACTGCCCCACTTTGATGTTGAGGTGAAAGAACAGACACCATCCAGGATCACAATCAAGGTAACATATAGGGAGGAGTGATGAGAAAATTAGGACTCTTTATACTGCCCATATTTTTCTTCCTCCTTGGTGCTGAGCAGACCACTGCAGAGGAGAGCAATGAGCCTGTCTGCAAAATCTCCTATTTTTACGGTGATGTTGCACGAAGGCTTCCTCCAAAGGAATGGGAAAAACCAACACTTGACGAGGCAGTTGAGGAAGGCGAATGGCTTAAAACTGGATTTGATTCAAAGGCTGAACTCTCTTTGATTGACGGGAGTGTGTTGAGAATTGCTGAAAACTCCTTTCTGCAGATAGAAGGACTTGATGCGTATGGTGACCCTGTTATTATCTTCAAGGCTGTTATGCCAAGGGGAAGATTGTGGGCAAAGGTGAAGAGGTTGATGAAGAAGTCTGTTTTTTCTGTTAAAAACCCCATTGTTGTTGCAGGTGTCAGGGGAACCGAGTACCGTATGGATGTCCTTCCTGATTCTTCAACAAGGATAAGGGTTTACAAAGGTTCTGTTGCTGTGAAGAACGAACCCCTTGTTCAAAAGAAGAAGGAGGGGGCGAAACTTGAGAAACCACATCAGGTTCCTGGACCACATCCTGTTCCTGGACCCCACGAGGTGAGCCTTGAAGAGTGGTTTGTTATTGTGAAGGCACAGCAGGAACTCTGGGTTTCAAAGACAGGCCAGTACAGGGTGAGTGAATTTTCAATGAAGGAAGATACACTTGACCCATGGGTGAAATGGAATCTTGAAAGGGATAAGAAAATGGGAGAGGGAAGATGATAAAAAGGACATTCCTGATTCTGGTTATTCTTGGTGCTATTCCCCTGATGGCAGGGGAAAGGTGGTATGAGGTATACGGAAGGGGAGTTACTGCTATGAAGCAGGGCAGGTATGCTGAAGCAATAATACACTTTCAAAAGGCTATTTCCAAAAAGTCCAGGGACACAGGGAGGATAAGGGCATATGGGACTGTGTTTGTTGATTACTACCCCAACAGGGAGATAGGTATATGTTATTACTTCCTTGGTGAGTATGAAAAGGCACTTCAGTTCCTCAAACTTTCAATGACACAGAAGCCCTCAAACAGGGCAAAACTCTACCTTGCCATGACAAAGAAGAAGCTTGGGGTAGAGCCCCCTCCACCAGCAACCCAGAAACCTGCACCTGGAATGCCTACACCCACACATACCTACACTCCTACATACCAGAAACCCGCTCCGCGGAAAAGCAAGGAGAGACCCGTTGAAAGAATGAAGATTGCGGTCCTTCCCTTTGAAACAAAGGGATTATCCGTTGACATAGGTGACATGGTTCTTGATAAGATGATAACCTCCCTTGTGAATCTTGGAAGATTTGATGTCATGGAGAGGGCTGAACTTGAAAAGGTATTACAGGAACAGCAACTTGAGATTTCTGGTATTGTTGATGCTGCAACTGCTGCCCGTGTTGGTAAGGGAATAGGGCTTGATGCAATTCTGCTTGGAAGTGTATCCTCAACAGGAGGAACAGTGAGCCTTGACGCAAGGCTCATTGATACAGAGACTGCGGGTATAATAACATCAAAGGATGCTTATGTTTACAGCAAGGATATAACCTCCATAAAGAAGATTGTTGACCAGATAGCGAACCAGATTGTTGCGGATGTTCCAGAGGTTGAAGGATATGTTGTTCAGGTGGAGGACACAACCATATTCATTGATATTGGCTCTGACAAAGGAATAAAGAAGGGGCTCAAGGTTGTTGTTTACAGGGAAGGTGAACCAATCAAGAACCCTGTAACAGGCGAAGTTCTGGGTAAGAAGATAATCCATGTATGTGAAGCAGTGGCAAGGGTTGTTCAGCCAAAACTCACCGAGTGCCACATTGTGAAATCCACTGAGACTCCCAGGGTTGGGGACAGGGTTATAACCAAATAGGAAGGAGGTTTTAAATGAGAAAGGCGCTTCTACTGACACTTGCAACAGTTTCACTTACTGCCTTTGCACAGGGGATGAATTTCAACCTGATGGGTTCAGGTGCAAGGGCACTGGGTATGGGTGGTGCATTTATAGCAATGTCAGATGATGCATCTGCCATTACCTGGAACCCAGCAGGATTAACCCAGCTTATCAAACCAGAGGTTGGTATTATGGGTGGATTCAAAATGGAAACTGCAACATTAAATGGAGATGATTGGTACTCTTATTCACACGGCACAATAGATTTTGCCTCCCTTGTCATGCCAGTTTCAACAGGATTTTCAAATCTTGTTATTGCTGCTGCATACCACAGTATGATTGATGTTTATGCATTTGATACATATTCATATTATGATTATACTGTTGATTCGTCACACATAGAAACACTTGAGGTTTCTGGTGCATACAGCGCTATAACCCCTGCAATTGCCATAGACCTTCCTATGGTAGCAATAGGTGCTGCAACAGACATCTGGTTCAAGGGACCAACTGATGAGTATAAATATTACTATTCTGATTCAAGTGGAACCTGGGATTACACGCAAACCAGAAATTATGATGTTTTGGGATTTGGTGTTGTTATTGGAGGACTGATAACACCTCCAGGTGGATTTGTAAAGATTGGTGCAACAATGAGGCTGCCATTCAGTATGAAATACAACAAAGATTATGACATACATGCAATTGGAACGGGGGCATATTCTGATTTTGATACCACCTATGTGGATTCTGCAATACTTCACTGGCCCATGATGCTTGGTTTTGGTGTGGCACTAAACTTCTCCTCACTCACATTCTCTGTTGATTACGAGATGCGAAAGTACAGTAACATGGAGGTTGAGGAGAACGGAACTACATATAATAATGAGCTGCCTGACTGTAATCAATTTAGGGTTGGGCTTGAGTATCTTCTCAGCCTTGGTCCTGTTGGAATCCCGTTGAGGCTTGGATTTATGACAGACCCCAGAACCTACTTTAACACAGATATGAATGGTAATGAAGGTGACCAGGTCATTGGGAAATACATCACATTTGGAACGGGTCTTCTTCTTCCAAACATAAACTTTGACTTTTCAATGCAGATTGGTCCAAGTTCATACACATTCTATGGAAACGATGTTTCCCAGAGCAATGTGAATGTCCTTGCCTCATTTGTTTTCAGGGGCATGTAATTACCATTTAGGGACATCCGGGAAAATTTAAATGGAATAAATAAGGACTGCCGTTCCAATTCCAAGAAGCAGGGTGCCCGTCAATGCCTTGATGAATACCACCCTCTTTATAAGAAACCTGTTGAATTCCCTTTGACCAAACCCGAACAGGGCAAGGGAAAACACAATAATTGCGGGAATGATAAATCCAATGTTGTATATGAGGAGCATTCTGAATACGTGCATCCTCACCATTGGGTCCTTTGCAAGGTATGCAAGCACGGGGAAGTAGACCTGACCTGTGCATGTGAATTCAAAGAGTGTAACAAGGAATCCAATCAAAAGGCCTGCAAAGAGTATTGCTCCTTTACCAAACCCCTTCCTTATGGTTCCTTTAACAAGTTTTTTGAATCTCTCTGGCATCTGGAGTGCCATATCCCTGCCATTCCTGTAAAGGATGGCATCCCTGAAACTCAAGAGCCCGAGCACAAGGGCAAAAATACCACTCATGATATAGACTGCCTTCCCTATATTTTTGACACCCTCCAGACCCCTGAAGAATGAAAAGAGTCCCATACCAATTGACAGATAAGTGATATAAACAGCAATGATGAAAGGAATACCTCCCCAGAGTATCTCACGCCTGCCACCCCTCATGGATAGAAATGCCATGAGGAATATAAGGACTGCAAATGCACAGGGATTTATACCGTCAATGAGTCCAGCAAGGAATACCCCTGTTGCCTTCATGCCCTTCAGAAGTCCATAGACCTTTTCTTCCCTGTAATTCTGCCAGAAGGGAAGATTCCCTCCTTCCTTTGAAGTCTTGACAATTGCATCACGCAGCCGGTGGATGTCGCTCTGGAAAAAAACAAGTGTATCAAGGATTACAACAGGTGTAACCAGATATTTTTCTTTATCTATTCCAAGCCGTTTTTCTATTGATAGAAGAAGGCCTGCATGCTCAAGCACATCCATCCTTTTAATGTGGAGGGCGGGGAATTCCTTCACAAGTGTATTCAGGTAGAGGTCAACCTTTGAACATTTCAGGCATCCTTTTGAATAGAAATACAGAACATAAACGGGATTTTCAAGTTTCAGGGTATCCTTTTCTAATTTTGTTTTTGCACTTATGTTCTGTTCTGGATTTAGAGACTTGAGGTATTTGACGAGTCCTTCCTCTATCTCTTTTCTGTTCCCGAAGATCTTATCACCAACAACTACCACGGGAATGGCATTGTCATAGTCCCTGTGCTCATCTTCTATCTCCATAAGGAGTTTCATGTTTTCTATCTTTTCAACAGAAAGGGGAACTATCTTTACATAGGATAATTTCTCAACCTGGGGCAGAACATTCTCTTTCACTGCCTCACAATCAGGGCAGTGTGGGTCAAAGAAGTATAATACCTTTATGAGGGAAATGAGAAAGACTATCATGCACCGTACTTGTCAAGCCTGCCTGCGTGTGCAAGTAATAGGGAAGTAAGATAAATACCAGGGATTCTTCCCATATCCCCTAAGGCACACTCCTTCTCATTGAACCCCTTCACACCACTTATCCTTGTCCACTTTGATACAAGAAGGAGAGGGACAGGATGCCAGGAATGTGCCTTGTATGATGCAGGGGTTGAATGGTCACCAGTGATTGCAAGGACATCTGGTTTGAGATTCAGGATTTCAGGGATCAGCCTGTCAACCTCTTCAATCACACCCACCTTCCCTTCAAAATTGCCATCCTCTCCATAGGAATCTGTCTTTTTTATGTGGACAAAGAAGTAGTCATAATCGTTGTAATGTTTTTTCAGAATATCTATCTCGTCTTTAACACTGGTTCCAGTCATCTGGGCAACATCCATACCCAGAAGTTTAGCAATTCCACGATACATGGGATAGGTGGCAATGGCCAGTGATTTCATTTTGTAGATTTCAGGAAACGCAGGAATGTGGGGTGCACCTGTTATCCCTCTCAGGATTACACCGTTTGCAGGTTTCTCATCCTTTAGAATCTCCCTTGCGAGCACGGAGAACTTGTTCACAACATCTGCTATTCTTCCTCCACCATCAACAGGTTCAGACTTCAAAACGGGTTCACCCTCCCTGTGAGGGTCTGTGTCTGTTGCAGAACCAGTCAGTCCTTCACCCCTGAATAGAACAACAAATCTATGCTCCTTACCACTTTTAAGTATCACCTGAACACCATCTATCTCCTTGATGCTTTCCTTTAATTTCTCTATCAGTTCCCTGTTCTTTTCATCGGGTATCCTTCCAGCCCTTCTATCAACAACGATGTCTTCTTTTATTGTGCAGAAGTTTCCCCTTGCTGTTACATCGCCTGGAAGAACCTCCATATCCACACCAAGTGCCTCAAGTATTCCTCTTCCTATATCATACTCAAGCGGGTCGTAACCAAAGAGTGAAAGATGGCCAGGTCCACTTCCAGGGGTGATACCAGGGAACACAGGATCCATGAGTGCGACTGAGTGAAGTGAGGCAAGTCTATCCATGTTGGGTGTCCTTGCAAGTTCAAGGGCGGTCTTCCCATCCACAGGGAGTCCGCCCAATCCATCCATCACAAGGAGTATAATCTTTCCACCTTCGTCCTTGACAAGTTTTTGAAGGACCGGCATGGAATTTTTCACTTCTTTCCCTCCAGTTCCTTCAGCATCTTTTCGGCCTTTGGCCTGTCTTCAAGGTAATAAAGCCTTGCATCATTTGGATTTTTCAGATTCAAAAGTTTTTGCAAAATCTCTCTTGCCTCATCATACTTCTTTTTCTTGATTAAGTCCTCTGCAAGCCTTGTGTATGCTGCAACATATGTTGAATCATTCTGGATTGCCTGTTTGTAATGCTGGATTGCCTTGTCCCTGCTTCCACCCGCAAATCCAGGAAGTGCGTCGTAGATGCCTCCAAGCAACACATGTGCGCCTGCATGCTCTGGGTTCAATTTCAGGACAAGGTTGGCCTCCTTCTTTAAATCATCCACCATAAACAGGGAACTCATCACACCCCTTGCCTCACCCTCCTTTGCCCTGTTCACTGCGTGCCAGTAATGGAGTTCAGCATTCTCTGGATACTTCTTCAGAAGTTTCTCACAGATCTCCTTGCCCTTGATAAACCATTCCATTCTCACCTTTTTGT
>JAGGTX010000045.1 GCA_021163525.1 Caldifarciminota bacterium | reverse complement strand
ACATTTTCACTTGCTCTGTACCTCCTTCTTCCTTTTAATATCTCCTTTATATCCTTCCCACGCATTTTTGCATATTCCTCAGGGGTTCTTATGTTCATAAGCCCGAAGAATGTTGCCTTCACAAGATTCACAGTGTTGTTTGAACCCAGAGACTTTGTGAGGATATCCCTTATTCCACCAAGTTCTATAACTGCACGCACAGGGTCACAGGCAATGATACCTGTTCCAGGGGAGGCGGGTTTCAGCATAACCTTGCTCGCCCCAAACTTATAGGTAATACCATGCGGTATCGTGTTTCCGTACATGGGTATCTTTATGATGTTCTTCCTTGCATTCTCCTTTGCCTTTCTCACTGCCTCAGGAACCTCCTGTGCCTTTCCGTGTCCAATACCAACATGGCCATGCCTGTCACCCACAACAACCCATGCAGTGAACTTGAACCTCTTACCACCCTTAACAACCTTTGAAACCCTGCCTATATATACAGTCCTCTCCTCTAAATCAAGGTCCCTTGGGTCTATCCTGTATTTCCTGTTTTTAAGAAGCATTCCTCCTCCTAAAATTTAAGCCCGGCTTTTCTTGCTCCATCTGCAAAGGCCTTCACCCTTCCGTGATAGAGAAATCCACCTCTGTCAAAAACAACCTGCGTTATACCTTTCTCCAATGCCTTTTTACCAAGATACTCTCCCACAATCATTGCCTGCTCTGTCTTCTTCTTCCCCCTCAACTGTTCCCTTAAATCCTTTGTAAGGGATGAGACCGCAAGAAGGGTTACCCCCCTTGTATCGTCTATAAGTTGCCCGTATATGTGCTTCAAAGACCTGTAAACAGAAAGCCTTGGTTTCTGCGCAGTTCCAAAAACCTTCTTCCTTACCCTCAGGTGTCTTCTTATCCTCTTAAATCGCTTTTCCTTTATCCTGTCCAAATCAGACCCCCTTCTTCCCTACCTTTTTCCTAATGTATTCACCCTGGTATCTGATACCAGCACCCTTGTATGGCTCTGGCTTCCTCAATGCCCTTATTTCGGCTGCCTGCTGTCCAACGACCTCCTTATCAATACCTTTAACAATAACCTTGTTTGTTCCCTGAACCTCAAAAGTGATGCCTGGCTTTGGTTTTATAACAACTGGATGGGAGAATCCCAATTGAAGATTCAAATCCTGGCCCTGGAGTTGTGCCCTGTATCCCATACCGTGTATCTCAAGAACCTTCTGGAATCCCTGTGTTACACCTGTCACCATATTGTTTATAAGGGCCCTGGTAAGACCGTGGAGTGCCCTGTATTTCTTGGCATCACTATGCCTTTTAACATATATATTATTATCCTTCACCTCAACGGTTATATCAGGATGGAACTCCCTCTTGAGTTCTCCTTTTGGTCCTTTAACCACAACAAGGTTCCCTTTTACCTCTACACTCACTCCCTGAGGTATTGGTATAGGCTTCTTCCCTATCCTTGACATATCAACCTCCTACCAGACATAAATGAGTATCTCTCCACCAACCCTCATCTGCCTTGCCTGTGCATCCGTAAGGATACCCTTTGAGGTGGAAAGTATTGCTATTCCATATCCACTCATAACCCTTGGGATATTCTTGCTGTCTGTATAAACCCTTCTTGAAGGCTTTGAAATCCTCTTCATCCCCTTTATAGGCGACTCACCATCCACATATTTCAGAGTTATAACAATCTCTCCCTGCTTATTATCCTCAATAAACTCATAGTTTCCAATAAATCCTTCTTCAAAGAGAAGCCTTGCTATCTCCTTCTTCATCTTTGAAGCAGGTATCCTAACATGCTTCTTCCTTCTCTCTATGGCATTCCTTATCCTTGTTATCATATCGGCTATAGGGTCTGTCATCATACTCGATACCTCCTTACCAGCTTGCCTTTTTCAGCCCAGGGATTTCACCCTTCAGGGCAAGTTCCCTGAGACAGATCCTGCAGAGGCCAAAGTCCCTGTAATAGCCACGAGGCCTTCCACACCTCTTACATCTGTTCCTCTGCCTCACCTTGAACTTTGGTTCCCTTCTGGATTTGATTATCAAAGCCTTCCTTGCCATTATCTTCCCTCCGTCCTCTTAAAGGGCATCCCAAGAAGTTTAAGAAGTTCCCTTCCTTCCTCATCGGTCTTTGCCGTGGTTACCAGTGTTATATCCATACCAAAAACACTCTGCACCTTGTCGTATTCAATCTCCGGAAATATCAACTGTTCTGTAACACCAAATGTATAGTTGCCCCTACCATCAAAGGAATCAGGGGAAAGCCCTCTGAAGTCCCTTATTCTTGGAATGGCAACACTTATAAGCCTCTCAAGGAACTCATACATCCTGTCGCCACGGAGTGTAACCTTCAGTCCCACAGGCATGCCCTTCCTTATCTTAAAGTTGGAAACAGATTTTTTCGCCCTTCTTATCTGCGGTTTCTGACCCGTGATGATTGCAAGGTCATTCATTATGATCTCCATGAGTTTGCTATCCCTTGCTATCTCACCAGCACCACAGTTAACAACGATCTTCTCCAGTCTTGGCGCCTGCATGGGATTTTTATATTTAAATCTCTTCATTAGTTCGGGGACAACCTCTTCTCTGTATTTCTTTTTAAGGTTCGGAATGTATCCCATATTCACCCCTAATCAATCACTTCTTTGCATTTTTTGCAGTATCTTACTGACTTTCCACCCTCAAGTTTCATTCTGCCTGTCCTGGTTGGTTGACCACATCTGGGGCAGATGAGGAGAACCTTTGAAACAGGTATCTCCGCCTCTTTCTCAATGATTCCACCAACCTCACCCATCCTTGTTGGTTTTGTATGCTTTCTCACCATTGCAACACCTTCCACAATCACCCTCTTTTTTTCACGGTTAACAAACCTCACCTTCCCCTTCTTCCCCTTATCATCACCACTTATTACAATTACTGTATCACCTTTTTTTATCCTCATACCACCTCCGCTGCAAGGGAGATAATCTTCATAAATCTCTTCTCCCTCAGTTCTCTACCCACAGGGCCAAAAATCCTTGTTCCCTTTGGCTCATTGTTCTGGTCTATAAGGACACACGCATTCTCATCAAACCTCACATAACTACCATCTTTCCTTCTCACCTCTTTCCTTGTCCTCACAATCACTGCCCTGTGCACAGTCCCCTTCTTAACATTACTTGCTGGAACTGCATCCTTTATGGTTACAACTATGGTATCACCAATAGAACCATACTTTCTCCTGGAGCCGCCAAGAACCTTTATACACATGGCGGTCTTTGCACCAGTATTGTCGGCAACATTGAGCCTTGAGTATTCCTGTATCATTCCTCCCCCTTTGCCCTTTCAATAATCCTTAAAAGCCTCCACCTCTTATGGCGTGAAAGGGGTCTGGTCTCAACTATCTCCACCACATCACCCACTCTCGCTTCATTCCTCTCATCATGGGCCATAAACTTCCTTCTCCTCTTGATGTACTTCTTGTAGAGGGGATGTTTAACCATCCTTTCAACCTCTACAAGTATTGTCTTGTCGGGTTTATCGCTTACAACCCTGCCTATTCTTTTCTTTCTCATACCTTCTTCCCCTTCTCTCTTAGAATGGTGAGTATCCTTGCTATATCCCTTTTTACCTTCTTGAATTCAGCAGGACTCTGGAGATTACCCAGTGTTTTCTGGAACCTGAGTGAAAACAGGGTCTCCCTCAACTCATGGAGTTTGGAAAAGAGTTCCTCATCCGTCATTTCTCTCAATTCTCTGGCCTTCACTATATCACCCCTTCCCTCTTGACAAATCTTGTCTTTATCGGGAGTTTGGAAGCACCAAGCCTCAATGCCTCCCTTGCAGTATCCTCAGGAACACCTGTAAGTTCAAAGAGAATCCTTCCCCTCTTCACCACTGCAACCCAGTACTCTGGATTACCCTTTCCCTTACCCATTCTTGTCTCTGCAGGTTTCTTTGTTACAGGTTTATCAGGAAACATCCTTATCCAGAGTTTCCCATTCCTCTTCAAAAACCTTGTTATGGCAACCCTCGCTGCCTCAATCTGGTTTGCACTTATCCAGGCAGACTCAAGGGCCTGTATCCCATACTCACCAAAATCAAGTTTTGTTGCACCCTTTGAAAGACCCTTTCTACTTCCCCTGTGTTGTTTTCTGTATTTTACACGAGATGGCATCAACATTTCAGGCCTCCCCTCTGTATATCCATACCTTCACACCAACGGTTCCTGCTGTTGTAACCGCTGTGTCTGTTGCATAGTCAATATTCGCCCTGAGTGTATGCAAGGGAACCCTACCCTCTCTATACCATTCCTTCCTTGCAATCTCTGCTCCACCAAGCCTTCCAGAACATTGAACCCTTATACCGCCAGCACCAAGCCTCATGGCGTTCTGCACAGCCCTCTTCATTGCCCTTCTATATGATATCCTTCTCTCTATCTGTCTTGCTATGTTAAAGGCCACAAGTTGCGCATCCAGTTCAGGGAATTTTACCTCCCTCACATCAATCTGGGGCTGAGTTCCAACAAGTGCAGTTATCTCTGCCTTGAGGGAATCAGCCTGCTCACCACCCTTACCAATGACTATACCTGGCCTCGCCGTAAAAATAATAACCCTCAATTTTTTTGAAGTCCTTTCAATCTCTATCCTTGAAATCCATCCATCACGAAGCCTCGTTTTAAGATAATCTTTTATGGTAATATCTTCGTGTAACTTATCTGCCATCCTTTTATCGTCAAACCATCGGGAAAACCAATCCTTTGTTATACCAAGCCTGAACCCTATGGGATGCGTCTTCTGGCCCAAATTTTCACCTCCTCTCTTCTACAATTACGGTTATATGTGAGGTCCTCTTCCTGATAAGGCCTGCCCTGCCAAGAGACATGGGTCTTATCCTCTTAAAGAAGGGACCCTCATCTATAACCACACGCTTAACATATAGGTCTTCTTCCTTAACCCTTATCTCACCAGCCTTGTTTATAAGATTCATACTGGCGGAGTGGATTGCCTTCCAGAGATGATGGGAAGCCTTACCAGGTGTAAAATCAAGCACAGCAAGTGCCTCAAGCACTGGCTTACCCTTAACAAGTGGGATAAGCCTTCTTGCCTTGAATGGTGATACCCTTACGAATCTCTGTATTGCTTTACCTTCCATTTATCACCTCTTCTCCTTCTTCTTATCCCCTGCATGCCCCCTGAAGTATCTTGTGGGAGCGAATTCTCCAAGCCTGTGCCCGACCATGTTCTCGGTTATATATACAGGTATAAACTTCTTACCGTTGTGAACCTCTATGGTGAATCCAACAAACTCAGGTGGTATCATGGATGCCCTCTTATAGGTCCTTACAGGCCTCTTCTCGCCTGTTTCAATCATCTTCTTTATCTTCTTCATCAACTTTTCATCCACATAAGGTGGTTTTTTCAGTGACCTTCCCATTACCTTCTCCTTTTTACGATGAACTTATTTGAATATTTCTTTTTCTTCCTTGTCTTGTATCCCTTTGCAAGAACACCTGTTGGGGAACATGGATGTTTATTGGACTTTGACCTGCCTTCTCCTCCACCCATTGGATGGTCAACCGGATTCATTGCCATTCCACGCACCCCTGGCCTTCTACCAAGGTATCTCTTCCTTCCAGCCTTACCAAGGGTTATACTGCTATGCTCCACATTTCCAACCCTTCCAATTGTGGCAAGGCAGTTCAGCCTTACAAGCCTCACCTCTCCAGAGGGAAGCCTTATATGGGCATAATCTCCCTCTTTAGCAAGAACCTGTGCAGCATCACCAGCAGACCTTACAAGTTTACCTCCCTGTCCTGGATTCAACTCTATATTGTGCACCTCTGTTCCAAGCGGAATCTTCTCAATGGGGAGTGCATTACCCGGCTTTATTGGTGCATCTGGTCCACTCATGAGTATCTCCCCAACCTGTAATCCCTCCGGTGCTATAATGTACCTCTTTTCACCATCCCTGTAATGGAGAAGAGCAATCCTCGCAGACCTGTTGGGGTCATACTCAATTGCCGCAACCTTTGCCTCTATACCAAACTTGTCCCTCTTGAAGTCTATTATTCTGTACTTTCTCCTGTGCCCACCTCCCCTGTGCCTCACCGTTATCCTACCAAGGTTATTCCTTCCACCTGTTCTCTTCTTTGAAACAACAAGTGACTTTTCGGGTTCAGTCTTTGTTATATCCTCAAATGACGGAGCCTTTCTCCATCTCTGCCCTGGTGTGACTGGTTTTATCTCCTTAACACCCATATTTATACTCCTTCAAATAGAGGAATTGTATCCCCTGGTTTCAATGTAACTATCGCCTTCTTCCAGTCCTTCCTCTTTCCCCTTGTCCATCCAATTCTTCTCATTTTCCCCTTCACCACCATGGTCTT
>JAGGTX010000171.1 GCA_021163525.1 Caldifarciminota bacterium | reverse complement strand
TCACATCTATGTTTTGTTCAGGATTTAGAGACTGGATGTAATCAATCAGCCCTTCCTCTATCTCTTCTCTGTTCCCGAAGATTTTATCACCAACAACTGCTACGGGAATGGCATTGTCATAGTCCCTATGCTCATCTTCTATCTCCATAAGGAGTTTCATGTTTTCAATCTTTTCAACGGAAAGGGGAATTATCTCTACATATGATAGTTTCTCAATCTGCGGAAAGACATTCTCCTTAACTGCATCACAATCTGGGCAGTGCGGGTCAAAGAAGTATAATACCTTTATGAGGGAAATGAGAAAGACTGTCATGCACCGAACTTGTCAAGCCTGCCTGCGTGTGCAAGTAAAAGGGATGTAAGATAAATACCAGGGATTCTTCCCATATCCCCCATGGCGCACTCCCTCTCATTGAACCTCTTCACACCGCTTATCCTTGTCCACCTTGATACAAGAAGGAGAGGGACAGGATGCCAGGAATGTGCCTTGTATGATGCAGGGGTTGAGTGGTCACCAGTGATTGCAAGGACATCTGGCTTGAGATTCAGGATTTCAGGAATCAGCCTGTCAACCTCTTCAATCACACTTACCTTCCCTTCAAAATTGCCATCCTCTCCATAGGAATCTGTCTTTTTTATGTGGACAAAGAAGTAGTCATAATCGTTGTAATGTTTTTTCAGAACATCTATCTCGTCTTTAACACCGGTTCCATTCACCCGGGCAATTTCCATACCCAGAAGTTTAGCAATTCCACGATACATGGGATAGGTGGCAATGGCAAGTGATTTCATCTTGTAGATTTCAGGGAAGGATGGAATGTGGGGCGCACCCGTTATCCCTCTCAGGATTACGCCGTTTGCGGGTTTCTCATCCTTCAAAATTTCCCTTGCAAGCCCGGAGAATTTGTTCACAACATCTGCTATTCTTTCTCCACCATCAACTGGTTCAGACTTCAGCACAGGTTCACCCTCCCTGTGAGGGTCTGTGTCTGTTGCACAACCAGTCAATCCCTCACCCCTGAATAGAACAACAAATCTATGCTCCTTACCACTTTTTAGTATCACCTTGATACCATCTATCTCCTTGATGCTTTCCCTTAATTTCTCTATCAATTCCCTGTTCTTTTTATCCGGTATCCTTCCAGCCCTCCTGTCAACAACGATGTTTTCCTTTATTGTGCAAAAGTTCCCCCTTGCTGTTACATCGCCTGGAAGAACCTCCATATCAACACCAAGTGCCTCAAGTATTCCCCTTCCTATGTCATACTCAAGCGGGTCGTAACCAAAGAGTGAAAGATGGCCAGGACCACTTCCAGGTGTGATACCAGGGAATACAGGGTCTATGAGCCCAACCGAGTGGAGTGATGCAAGTCTGTCCATGTTGGGTGTCCTTGCAATTTCAAGTTCGGTCTTCCCATCCAAGGGAAGACCGCCCAACCCATCCATCACAAGGAGTAAAATCTTTCCACCTTCACCTTTGACAAGTTTCTGGAGCACTGGCATGGGATTTTTCATTTTTTTACCTCCAGTTACTTCACAATCATCTTTTCTTGATTAAGCCCTCTGCAAGCCTTGTGTATGCTGCAACATATATTGAATCATCCTGGATTGCCCTGTTCACTGCGTGCCAGTAATGGAGTTCTGCATTCTCTGGATACCTCTTGAGAAGTTTTTCGCAGATTTCCTTACCCCTGATGAATCACTCCATTCTTTTCTTTTTTATCCTTCGCATCAGATCCCTTGTTGTAGCAAAAGTATGCATATCTCCCGATAGCACAATGAGTCCACCTTTGCAAGGGTGGAGTCAAGACTCATAGAAAATAAAAACAGTCCAATCACTTCTTTATCTTTTCAAGTTCTGGAGCAATATAGTGCTCCTGCCAGATTTTGTCGGTCAGTTCTGCCATCCTGTTATCGTATTCAATCAGCCCCTCGTGATATTCCCTGTCAGTGAGTGCCACCTTCGCATCCTCGTCAGCGGGCTTTGCCTTATGCTTCTTTACAATCTCCAGGAATTTTTTGTGGTGGTCCCTGATGAAGCATGGTCTCATCCAGTTTCCATGCTCATGGGGAGGTCTTTGATAACCATAGGAATCCTGCCACTCCCTTATGTCCCTGAAGAATCCGGAGTTTATAATGTCGTTGAGGTTCCTTCCATTCCTGAACGCCTCAACAACATTGTCCACTGTGTAAGGGACAAATACGCATGGCATTACATCACCGTTCCAGTTGATATAGAAGTATCCACCCGACCTTGCAGCAGCAATACATCCATCAGAGGATGTTGCAGAGTTCCAGAAGTCAGCAAGGAATATGTCTTTTTCCCTCACAAGATGCCATTCCCATTCAAAGAGTTTAAGCCTTTCCTCCGGGGTCGGCATTAGTTCAAGGGTGAATCCCCTGCCGATGGGCATGTACTGGAATATCCAACCATAAATTGCACCCTGCTCAATGAAGTAGAACCTGTAGAACTCATCACTCATTATGGTGTTTATGTTCTTCCTTGTTGCTGTGATGGATATGCCAAAAGGCACGCCTGCTGTTCTCAAATTCTGAAATGCCTGAAGGATTCTATCAAAAACACCCTTGCCCCTTCTGTAATCCGTCTCTTCCCTCAATCCTTCCACCGATATGGCGGGTGTAACATTGCCAAGTTCTGCAAACCTCTTTGCCTTTTCAGGTGTGATGAGTGTCCCATTGGTATACATCAGGAAGTAAGAATCATTGTATTTCTCATAAAGGTCAAGGATTGTCTTTCCTTCACTCTTATAAAGGAGTGGTTCTCCCCCAGATATTACAAAGAAGTTTGCACCCCATAATTCCTTTGCCTGGGAGATGACCTCATCAAGCACTGGCCAGGGGAGTGTCTCCTTGTTCTTTCCACTGCTGGCTGCATAACAACCAATACACCGGAGATTACACATCTTGGTTGGGCTTATTGTCATGAATATAGGTGGTCTATAACCATACTTCTCAAGGAATTCCATCCTCTTATAAAAACCACCAAAGAATACATTCCCCAGGAATACCTCAAGGAGCCCCCTTGATGCCTTTTTTGATATATTCCCGCTTGCTATTGCCCTGTCTATGGACCTGAGCAGCGCCCTTCCCATATAGTACTTATCTTCCTGAACTTTGATAGGTCTGTTGTCTGGATTACCAACAATGAGGTCTTCATATATCTTCCTCTCCATATTTTTTAGCACCCATCTTCTAAGTCCAGCATTGTGCACTGCTGATGAAGAAAGGGCAAGTATGGATTTTGCTGCGATCCTCCTTGTAAGCCCTATTTTCTTTCCGTTCCCCTTCATTATGCCTCCTTATTATGCCACTGTTTTTTGAGCCCTTTCAGGCGAGTACTCCTCACCGTTCTTTTTTGCCTCCATGAATCTATAATAATGCTCTTTGTTAAAAGGGCAACCCGGGTCCGGTGCAAGAAAGTCATTGAAGTACTGGTATGCCCTTGCCCTGCATCCACCGCAAACTGCGAAGTATGGGCATGTTCCGCATGCATTCTCCTTGTAGTTTCTCAGGGTCTTTATTACTGGATGACCATTCCAAAGATAATCAAAATCATCTTTGAGAACATTACCAAGTGGCACCTCTGGCATATACACACAGGGTGTGAGGGTTCCATCTGGTTGAAGCGCTGCGTATGCCCTTCCAGCACCACATCCACCAATAACTTCAGCAATAACACCAAGTTCCTTCACCTTCAGGTCCGCATAGTGGGCGAGTATCACAGAATCACCCTGGAACATCTTGCAGTATGCACCCATAACCGGTGCAGTGGTTGCTATCACATGGTGTCCAGCATCCAGCTGGTCATACATGATTCTGTACAGTTCATCCCTCTGTTCTGGTGTTGGGTCATTCTCAAAACCACCCCTTCCAACCGGTATATAGTTATACACAATCACCTTATATGCACCGAGTTCTTCCCTCAGTTTCAATATCCCCCTGAACTCATCATGTGTATCTTTTGTATGGGTATAGGCAATACAGGTTATAACACCATGTTTTATTAAGGTTTTTATACCATCAACAGCCCTTTTCCACATGCCAGGCACACCCCTGAATTCATCGTGTTTCATTGGGTCCGCTGCATCAATGCTTACCTGTACATAGCCAAAGCCAATATCAGCAATTCTTTCTGCGACTTCATCCGTTATCAATGTGCCATTCGTTGCAATGGACATGTATAATCCTTTTTTCTTCGCATACTCTGCTATCTCAAAAAAGTCCTTCTCAATGAGGGGTTCTCCACCTGAGAAGAATAGGCTGGGTATATCCCTCTCTGCAAGGATATCAACCACCCTTAGCCTTTCCTCTGTGGTGAGTTCCTTAACGCCTTCTTTACCATTGGCACTTGCACTTTGGTAGCAGTGTTTACACCTCAGATTGCATCTGTTTGTGTAGTTCCAGACAATCATCAATGGGTCTGCAAAAATCTGGGGCGTTCCCAAGCCATGTTCTTCAAGGGAACGCATCGCATTCCTGAAAATCTTCCTGATTGTGGGATTTTTGAGTTCCTGCCTGAATGTCTCAATGTCCCTGTTGAAACTCCTCCTCACAACATCAAGCAGTTTCAGGAGCGGGAAATACCTGATTTTCATACCAGGGGGAATCTTTCCTTCAATGTACGCATCGAGCACTTTTTCAAAGGGATATTTTCCATCCCTGTCCTTTTTCATAGAAGAAACGATCACCTTTCTGGGGATAGGACTGTCAAGAACGGATTTAAGACCTATAACATTTATTTTTGTTCTTGATACAACAAACAGGCTCATCATCACCTCCCTTTTTTGAACAATTTTTCCAGAAAACCCCTTACATTTTCAAAAAGCTCATGGTTTAGCCTATAATAAATCCACTTTTTATATCGCTTTTCCACAATCAAGCCCACTTTCTTCAATACCTTCAGGTGATGGGAGATTGTGGGCTGGGTGAGTGAAAACCTCTTAACTATGTCACTGACACTCCTTGCCTCATCCCCAATGTATTCAAGTATCTTCAGCCTGATGTTAGATGATAGCGCCCTGAAGATCTCCTCCATATATCACCTCCTCATATAGATGAGTTTCTATATGAATATAAGGGTTATTATTCTTTTCGCAACCCTGAAAAATATCATAAGCATTTAAAGGCATTGAGAGTTTTTGGTTCTTATGGTGAAACAGATTGAGAATCAACCATTATTGAGGTTCATAAAACAGGTGCTACCTGAAAAATTTTATTTGAGGCATTAACACGGTATCTCCTCTAACCTCCTGTATAGGAATTTCTCCAATATAAGAAGGGACCTCCCCCTGAAAGAGGAAACCCACGGTCACCTTCCCATCAGGCACATTTGTGAATATATAAACTGAATCCCCTGGAACTGCATCCAGTAGAGAATAAGTCAGATAATTTATGTTCCATCTGAACCCCTTTTTACTGTATCTGAGGAGAAATACCCTTTTCGGTATAATACCATTTATTCTTCCTTTAACAACACCCTTCTCTACAGGACGGGAGAGTATGTTGTCATAAATCCATTTTTTTGCATTCCTGCTAACATAATATCTCCTATCACAAAGGAGCCCTTTAACCCATTCTCTCCTTTCCGATGTCAGGTCAAGCCGTTTATAAATGAAACAAGACGGAACAAGGGATTTTTTTAAGGAGGTGAAAAATATACTGTCTGGCTGGAAAAGGTTATAATAATTAAAGGTAAATTCAGGTGGAGTTTCAATGGCCCTGGACTGTGAAATTCTGTAAGAAGGAACAACAATAGAATATTCAATATTTCTCCGTTCAACAATCTCTCTTTTTTCAGGAAGGTTGAAGAGAACAACACCTGCAATGAAAAAGGGGATTATAAATGCAGGAAACCATTTCAAATTTTCCCCTTTGATAAACTTAAAAAGGAGTGTATAGAGACAGATATAATATGGAATGGCAAGAATGACTGTCCACTCTTTCATCCGATGGCTCATAAGTTCAAGCCCTGCACCAAGCAGGATATATGATAAAATGAACAAAAAAATGTGGAAGATAGCAGTCTTTTTATTTCCCGATGGAAGCGTGTAAATCATCAGTCCTGATAGTATAACAATAAGTGGAAGAAAATTAAGGGATGTAAACAGTTTAACACACCACAGGATGCTTCTATTCAGGAATCCTATTACAGGGAGTATGAGAAGGATTCCCGCAATTATTCCACCACAGAGCATCTTAAAGTTTGAGCCCGTTTGTCTCTTTATTATCCGAACAAAAAGAAAGATGGAGTAGATATATAAACCAATTACCAGTGCCATAACGGTAAAGAAAATAGGTTCCTTCAGAAAAATGGTATTGATCGCAGCAGGAATAAGAACCTTTTTTGAAAATATCAGGCGACTTGAAAGGGAGCCAGGGAAGGCAATACCTATCCCAATAAGCATAAGATATAACCCTATTGCCACAGGGATAAACAGGAGTTTTTTATATGTATTCATCATCCCCTCCTTTTAGAATAACCTTAATTGTTGTTCCAGAATTTTTGTAAAAGAACCTGCAATGCTCAGTGCCTTTATAAGAATAATGCAGAGTATGGTTATCCCTGGAAAAGAGGAGGTTATGGAGTAAAGGATTTCAGAACCGTTTCCCCTCTGAATGACTTTTTCAAAGTCAACATCGCATACTTCATACCCAAGTTTCTTTAAAGGAGACTCTTCTCTCATGGCTCACCTCCATAAAACCTTTTGAAAATCCTTCTTGCCCTTGAAAGCCTTGACTTCACTGTTCCCACAGGTATATCAAAGATCTCCGCTATCTCCTCACATGTAAAATTTTCCACTTCTTTAAGAAGGAGCATGCTTCTCAAAACAGGGGGCATCTTTGAAAGTGCCCTTTCAATGTCAATCCTTGTGTCAATAGAAAGGGTTGACTCTTCTGGAACAGGAAAATCAAATTTAACCACAGGATTTTGCCTTGCAAAGTGATTCAGAACAAGGTTCGTGGTCACTTTGTATATCCACGCATCAAAACTACCCCCCTTAAAGAGATGGAGTTTCTTGAAGACTTTTACAAAAACATCCTGGGTCAGGTCCCTTGCTTCTTCTCTATGGTATACCATCCTGAAGATGTGGTTGTAAACCCTGTCTTTATACTCTGAGTAAATCATGCCCATTGCCTTTTTATCTCCTTTTTTCGCCTGTTCAATCAATGCATCATCCATGATTCCATTATACCATAACAGTTAGAAAGGCAAAATGGTTCACATTAAATATGAACATTTATTTTTATCGTTGATTTTTTTCATTCTCTTGTATAAAATCCTTGAAAAAGGAGGTGAGAATGAGGGAACATGCCTACTGGGATAATCGTGTTGCCTTTGTCCTCGCTGCCATTGGTTCCGCAATAGGACTCGGGAATATCTGGAGATTTCCCTATATCTGTTACAAATATGGTGGTGGTGCCTTTCTCTTTGCATACCTCATTGCTCTTATATTTGTGGGTATTCCACTTCTCCTTCTTGAATTCTCAATAGGTTATAAACTCAAGGGTTCTGCCCCATTCTCACTGGGTAGAATTCACTACAGGGTGAAGGGGTTTGAGGATGATAAGAAACTTGTAGAGAGGAAGGGTAGTTTTGAGTGGGTTGGATGGTTTGCAATACTTGTGGGATTTGGAATCACAACCTACTACTCTGTTATAATGGGATGGTCTGCTGATTACCTTGTTTATTCATTCAACACTGCATGGGGTAATGCACCAAGGGAATTCTTCTTCAACAGGGTGCTTGGACTCACTGATTCTATATTCCATCTTGGAGGAATAAGATGGCCCATACTTCTTGGGCTTGCAGCGAGCTGGGTGTGGATTGTGCTCTCCATATGGAAGGGTGCAAAGACGGTGAGCAAGGTTGTTTATGTTACGGTGCTTCTTCCATGGGCAATCCTCCTTGTGTTTGTTATCAGGGGACTCACCCTTCCTGGTGCATTTGAAGGCATAAAGTACTACCTCACACCCGACTGGAGTAAACTCCTACATGCAGAACTCTGGCATGCTGCAATAAGCCAGGTATTCTTCTCCCTCACTGTTGGGTTTGGTGTGATGATTGCATATGCATCCTTCCTTCCACCAAAATCAGACATTGTGAACAATGCATTCCTCATCGGGTTCGCAGATGCAGCAACCGCATATGTTGGTGGATTTGCTGTATTCTCAACCCTTGGATACTATGCACACCTCAAGGGTGTTCCAGTATCACAGGTTATGAAGAGCGGGCCTGAACTCGCCTTTGTCAC
>JAGGTX010000040.1 GCA_021163525.1 Caldifarciminota bacterium | reverse complement strand
ACCCAACAATCCTGAATCCCGTTGGTATATACTATGTAAAACAGTTCAACCTGTGGAGCAATGTAAATATAATATGGAACTTTGATGCTGTATTGAAGATTAAAAAAACAATACTTTATGCAAACCTCCTTATTGATGACTTCCAGTATGAGGAGGACCCGTGGAATGAACCAGCCCATATGGGTATAAATACGGGAATTATCCATAAAATAAACAATTACACATTTGTTCTTGAATACAACAGGTTCACGAGATGGGTGTATGGCCACTTCTATGTATGGCAGAGATATACATATGTGAATTATCCGCTTGGTATGGAACCTGCTTCTGATTTTGAAAACCTCATTATTAAAATTGAAAGGGGCATACTCGCGTTTGATTTTGAATACAGAAAAAAGGGGGAAACCAGCCCATTCACCTCATGGCCTGTTGACTACACACAGCCCCAGGGAAATGAAAATTCCTTCCCGGAAAACAACTTTCTTTCTGGTGTGGTTGAAAGAAATGCATCCATCAGGTTGTCACTATTAAAGAAGTTCAACAACTACGAGTTA
This sequence comes from Caldifarciminota bacterium, assembly GCA_021163525.1. GTDB lineage: Bacteria > Hydrothermota > UBA3072 > UBA3072 > B12-G15 > B12-G15. The sequence goes on along the minus strand of JAGGTX010000040.1, from coordinate 3,298 downwards.
TTCACCCAGGCAGGTGTTCTATACTCAAAAAATCACGGGCATATATCTGGAGAAAATAAGGTTTTCCCTGTTTTTCTCATATGCCTGAAAGGGATTTTTAAAATACCAATGGAGGAAAAATGAAAAGGATAAAAACCGCTTTTGTTGAAGATGTTCATGATTCATTGAAACCCGATGACCCGTTCTTGAGGGAGGCAACCAGGACATACCTTCTATACTTCACAGAAAACGAGGAACTTTTGAAGGTTAAAGGATTTGACGAACACGGAAGGGTAACATACAACAAGGGATTCACCATTCTCTCCACAATCTCCATTGATTCAGATAAAGAGGTATTCATCTATGAAAAAAATCACCTCCCAGATGAAAGGGTGGTGCACAGGCTGATATCCAACGACGATGAAAAGGAACTCACAATGGAAACATTCCACTCTGGCAAACTGGTTGAAAAGTGGATAAGGAGATTCAATGAGGATGGATATGTTGTATCAGATAGTCACAGTTTTGTTCCCTACGATGCTGAACTTGAAATGATATATGAACTTGATGATAATGGCCATATAATCAAAAGCACCCTCTACGACCTTGACAGGGAAGAGGAAAGGGTGACTGAATTCAAATATGAGGGAGATTTATTGAAGGAGACACTTGTCTCCCTGAGAGGCATCTCAGGTCTTTATCCATCCATCAAGAAAGAGTATCTGCATTCTGAGGATGGGCGTCTAATGGAGGAAAAGGAGTTCTTCTATCCAGACCTTCTTCTCAAATCAATAGTCTATTATTATGAAGGTGAGAACCTTACAAGGAAGGAAGAGATAAGCCATATAGGTGTTCCAAGTGGAAGTGTGATTATGTTCCATTACAATAAAGAAGGGGACATAATAAAAGAGGAAGGGTTTGAGAATGATATTTTATCATATGTTAAGGAACTGGAATACGACCACAGGAGAAGGCTGACCCTTCAAATTATTAAGGACCCTGAGGGGAACAGACTTGCTGAAATAAAGTATGGATACAGTGATGAGGAGTGCAGGATGCCGGATAGATTAAAGGATTTTTTCAAAGACCGATTTTATTTAGACCTATCTAAAGGAACGCTTGCCTCTGAAACAGGTTTTTCAAAGACCAACCACGATGTTTTTACATACACCCTTCTCTACGAGTACAGGGATGGATTCCTTTCAACCATATGGAAAAAGGAGGGAGAGAATGATTGATGTCTTGAAGAAGATTCCTCTCTTTGAGAACCTTACAGATGAGGAACTCACCCTTTTATCATCATTCATTGAGGAAAAGACCTTTGAACCAGAGGAAAGGATATTCTCCGAAGGAGACCCCGGTGATGGAATCTACATTATCCAGAAGGGAAGGGTAAGAATTAGCATCCTCCTTCCAGGTATAGGTGAGGAACTCCTTGCACTACTCCGCAATGGAAGCCACTTTGGTGAAATGGCCGTTATAGAGGACAAGCCCAGGTCTGCATCTGCCATAGCTGATGAAAAAACAAGGTGCCTCTTTATCCCAAAGAAGAAATTCCTCCAGTTCCTCAACCAGAATATTGAGATTGAGAACAAAATTTTGAAAGGGCTTTTACATGAGTTGTCATCAAGGCTCAGAAAAACAGACAACAAGCTAAAGGAAATACTTCTACTTATAAAATCCTTTTGATAGTGTGAACCTTAATGTTATAGGCAACTCCTCATGTAAAGAAAGTGAAAAACCTGTTCTGATTTGATTGGTTCTCAGGCCAATGCCAGAAGTAAGTGCACCATTATTCAGACCTATTGAGGCAAAACCCCAGCCAAGAAAATCCCATCCAATACCAAGATGGGGGTAAACTTTCATCTCATCAATAATGGATTCAACAGAAATTCTGAATCTTCCAGCCCTGGTATCAAAGAAATAAGTTCCACCAAAATCAAACTGGGGTGGTATCTTCTCTATAAGATTCTCCCAGAAGATGGGGGTATATGATACATCCCTTATGGTTAAACCAAATTCTACATTCTTTAATTTATAGAATAAACCAAAGTCAAAACCAGCCCCAATACCCCTGTATTCACCCAGAACCTGATAAAGGAATTTAACATTAAATCCAGTATAAAGTCTCCCTGTTTTCTTTGAAAGACCAATAATGAGTAAAGATTGGTGTGTGGTAAAATAGACAATCTTCGTAGAATCTAAATCCTCACCAGGGTCAAGGATACCATTGCCATTCTCATCTATCAGTGCATTCCTTGTATCCTCTATGTCGGGAACCTGATTATAAAGCAGGGCAAACCCCATAGACCTGTTTCCCCTTTCCATACCACCATTTATTGCAATGGTTCTGGAAAGTCCGAGGAAGTTGAGGGCACCATGAATGGTTATTGAAGTGGGATTAAGGGAAGAAGATACAGGATTGTCAAAAACAGAAAGGGGATGGGAGGTTCTTATTCCCCCCATCCCAAGATTCTCTGCATCCATAAAAAGATTCTGGTAATCACCGGAGAGAACAGAAAGAAGGAGGAAAATCATTTATTCTCTTCCATCTCTCTCTTCCTCTCAGCAATTATCTTCTCCGCTATATCATGCGGAACCTCTTCATAAAATGCAAACTTCTGGGTGAATGTCCCCTTACCCTGGGTTATGGACCTCAGCGTGTTTGAATATTTATACATCTCGGCCTCAGGAACATAGGCCCTGACCCTTTGATACTTACCCACCCTGTCCATACCCAGGATCTTTCCTCTCCTTGAATTGAGGTCACCTATAACATCACCCATGTACTCCTCAGGGACAAAGACCTCAACCTCAAGTATGGGTTCAAGGAGCACGGGCTTTGCCTTTTCCATTGCATTCTTGAATGCCATTGATGCAGCAATCTTGAAGGCAATATCAGATGAGTCAACAGGATGGAATGAACCATAATAAACCGTTGCCTTCAGGTCAATCACAGGGTATCCAGCAAGGAAACCCTGCTCCATTGCCTCCTTAACGCCTTTTTCCACAGAAGGAATATACTTTGATGGTATCACACCACCAACAATCTCATCCACAAACTCAAATCCCTTTCCCCTCTCAAGGGGCTCAATCCTTAGATACACATCACCATACTGCCCCCTTCCACCCGTCTGCTTTTTGTATTTACCCTGTGCCTCTGCCTTTGCCTTTATTGTCTCCCTGTAATGAATCCTTGGTTTCTCTGTATCCACTTCAACACCGAACTTCCTCTTCAATCTGTTTATTATCACATCAAGGTGTTGTTCACCAAGACCTGAGATTAAAGTCTGTTTTGTCTCAACATCAAAGGTATGGT
>JAGGTX010000112.1 GCA_021163525.1 Caldifarciminota bacterium | reverse complement strand
TTGAGACACCGTTTAATTCACGGCTACTTTGTCGTAGATTACGACATCGTGTGGAATATAATTAGTAAAGAAATACCTGATTTAAAAATTAAAATAAAGGAAATCTTTAAAGAGCAGGGGGATGAAACATAAAGGCATTTACCCGGATAGCAATACCGCATTCATATGTGAATTTAATATCACAACCCCTGGTTTGTCAAGTGTTTGAAATAAACCTGTAAAGGTGACTACTCTATTGTGAACACACCCCTGTTCATTATGATAATATCGTCAACCTCTATGGTTGGTTCTTTAACAAGCCCGTCAAGATGGGAGTCAACACTCACATTTCCACCAAATGTTGAATTGTCACCAAAGGCAAAATGGACTGTTCCCATGACCTTTTCATCCTCAAGTATCTTTCCCGTTATCCTTGCCATGGGATTTGTTCCTATTCCAAACTCAGCAAGGTTCCTTGCATCATCTCCATACTTTCTAAATACCTCTTTAAGATAATCTGCTCCATCGCCTTCAAGATCAGCAACCCTTCCTTTTTCAATATGAACAACCAGTGGAGACTTCAACATACCATAACCAGCAAGGGAACCATCAATCACTATTCTACCCTCTGCCTTTCCCTCCACAGGTGCAATGTATGCCTCACCTGCTGGAAGATTGCTAAAGGAACCTGGCTGGTGATTTATTCCTGTATCAGCATGGCCTTCCCTGTTTTTGACAGAAAATACAATCTCTGTTCCAGCCCTTGATGTAACCTTTATACTCACAGCCTTTGTTAGAATAGCCGCAATTTTCTCTGAGAGTTCCTTGATCTGTTGGTAGTCAACATTTAATGTTCTCACCATCATATCCTCTGTAATACCTGGCAATGTGGCGATCCTCACACCCCTCTCACTTGCCCTCCTCCTTGCCATTGTATGGCTCATTGATTTAAGTGTTGGGATAAGGGCAACATCAACATTGAGGAGTGCCTCCGCAACAGCCTCTGGTGGCTCTTCTCCATCATTGCTCCTGGGAAGAATCTCCATATACATTGCCTCAGAACCCAGTTCAACACCAACCTGATAAAGTACCTCTCCAATGTTTTTCAGGGCGGTATCTGTTATAACGAGAAACCGCTCTCCCTCTTTCAAACCCATACAATCTTTAACAGCAATCAAGGCGGCATTCTTTAAGTTCATCTCACCCCCTTTTTATTTACAAGTTCCTTTGCGTGCTCAATAACCCTATCTGTAAGTTTTTCTCCACCAAGCATCCTTGCAATCTCCCTGACACGCTCCTCATCATCAAGCCTTTTAATCACTGTGAAAGTCCTGCCTTCCTTAACAACCTTGTCAACATGGAAGTGAACATCTGCCATTGAGGCTATCACAGGAAGGTGGGTTATACAGAGAACCTGTCTGTGTTTCCCTATCTCTTTTAATTTTTTCGCAACAATCTCTGCAGTCTTCCCTCCAATACCCGCATCAACCTCGTCAAAGACAAGGCCATCAACCCTATCCCTGTCCCCAATTACAGACTTCATTGCAAGCATAACCCTTGAAAGTTCTCCACCTGATATGATTGCAGAAAGCCTCTTCATTCCTTCACCTATGTTTGGCTGGAATAAAAATCTAACATCATCAATCCCCTTCTCATCCATCTCCCTCCTTGTAATCTCAACTGAAAACCTGGCTGAATTAAATCCAAGTTGACTGAGTTCCTCTGTTATCCTCTTTGAGAACTCCCTTGCTACTTCCTGCCTTCTCTCTGAGAGTTCCTCTGCCTTTTCCTCGGCCTCTGCTTCAAGTTTCTTTATCTCCTTCTCTATCTTCTCAAGGTGAAAGTCTGCGTTCTCTATCCTTTCAAGTTCTGACTTTGCCTTTTCAAGGAACAGCAGTATTTCCTCAATTGTATCCCCATACTTCTTTTTTAAATTCTGTATCAGTTCAAGCCTTGAACCAACAACCTCAAGCCTATCAGGTTCGTATGTGAGGGAACCTGAATAATCCCTCAACTGGTACATAACATCCTCAAGTATTCCCGTGGCCTCATCAATGGATTTAAGAATCTCCTCAATTTTCCTGTCATACTTTGCCACATTTGAAATGTACTGTTTTAGAAGTCCAAGTCTATCAAGGACAGACTCCTCCTCCTCACCAAGGAGGTTTATACCCTTTGAAACCGCCTCAGCAATGCTCTGATAATGGGACAGGACTTCCCATTCCTCTTTGAGTTCCTCCTCCTCTCCTATATTCAAATCTGCCTGCTCTATCTCTTTGATCTGGAACTGGAGGAACTCCTTTTTCCTCTCGCCTTCTCTGACCTCACTGAGCAGGTTTTTGAATTCTGCCTTTTTATTCTTCATTTCCTGATAAACCTTTTGAAACTCCTCCCTCAACCCAATGAGTCCACCATACAGGTCAAGGAACTCTATATGCTGTGTTTCATCAAGGAGGAGTTGATGCTGGTGCTGTCCGTGTATGTCAAATAGTCTCCTCCCTATATTCTGGAGAAACTTCACACCTGCCCTTGTATTATTGATGAAGACCTGTCCCTTTCCATCCCTCTTAACAACCCGCTTGATTATCAGTTCATCCTGCACTTCAAACCCTGATTCTTCAAGCATTTTTTTAAGTTCCTGGTCAACTGTGAACACACCCTCAACAACACTCTCATCCTCCCCTTCTCTAATATCCTCTATGCTCGCCCTCTCTCCAAGAAGAAGGGACAACGCCTTTATTATTATTGACTTTCCTGCACCGGTTTCGCCTGTAAGGACATTGAAACCAGCGGGGAATTCTATATGTATCTCATCCATCAGGGCAAAGTTTCTGATATGGAGTTCCCTTAACATATCATCCCCAGTGCAACTTACTCCTCAGTATTTCAAAGTAGTCCCTTTTACCTGT
>JAGGTX010000091.1 GCA_021163525.1 Caldifarciminota bacterium | reverse complement strand
ATCCCTGTTTCTGAACATAATCGTTTCAATATCAATTCATTATAAACTGAACAGGTATACAGATAAAGCAATTATAATTTTGGGGGTTGTTTTATGAGGATTCGCAACAGATTAAGATTTTGCAACTTAACCGATTGCAAAACAAAGTGATGGGTGAATAAATATTTAATGAGAAAATGTTACTTGTTAATGACTGACCCTGGATTGAAATTAAATAAATTAATCTCCTTGCCATAGGATTTAGATTCTGTATAATGAAAGTATGAAAAGGATCCTGCTTTTGTTCCTCCTGTTTATTGGGTGTAAACAGGAAGAGGAGAAGATAAATACACCAAGAGGAAGTGAATTCACAAAGGGATTCACTGTGTATGAGTCCATTTCAGGTGATAGAAAGTGGTTTCTTAAAGCAGATAGTGCAATAACTGAGAAGGATAGGATAAGGATATATGGGGTGCACCTGAAATTCCTTGACAGGGAAGACATCCGTTCAGTACTTACATCGGATAGCGGGTTTGTTATTGAGAAAACAGGAGACCTTATTGCATACGGAAATGTGGAGGTTTTGACAAAGGATTCAGTAAAACTCTTCACAGATTCACTCTCCTGGGATAACAGAAAAGAGAAGATTCTTGTGCAGGGTGTATTTCATTACACTGGTAAGGATGAGGAGTTTGATGGTGAGAGACTGGAGAGCGATCCTGAACTGAAGCACATTGTGATTAAGAAGAGGGTTGAGGGTAAAGGGAGTATAGAGGAATGATAATCCTGCTTCTATCTGTGAATTACACCATATCTGCTGGCAGGATGGAGATTGTGAACATGGAGAAGAGAATCTTCCTGGACACAGTTGTGGTCAGGTCAGGAGATTTTTTTCTGAGGTCGCTTTTTGGGATTGAAACAAGAAACCAGATAGAGGTCGGTGGTGATGTGTTTGTGAGGAATAAAAACACATCCTTTCTATCTGACAGGGGTTACTATTACAGGGATTCTGGCAGGATTCTCGGAATAGGCAACATAACCCTTACAAAGGAAAATCTTCTGTTTTCAGGTGATACAGTTGTGTATTGTCCAGAAGGGGACACAGGCTGGATCAAGGGTCATTTCTTCTTCGGGTCTGATAGTCTTGTTGTGAATGGTAAAAAGGGGTTTTTCACTGCTGATTCCATTGTGGTTAAGGAAAGGCCCATCACAATGATAGATTCCACAAAAATTCTCTCAGACAGATTGACGTACATCTATTCTGATTCAACAGGCATATTCAATGGTGATGTTGAGGTCTTTTCAGGTGGTGTGAAGGGAAGGTGTGATATGCTGGTGTATTTGATGAAGGGCTCTATGGGAAAGGCTTATAACACACCTGTTTTCTTTACCGACAGGGATACCGTTTCAGGAGATTCTGGTTATATTTACTTTGATGAAAATAGGGCCGTTGTATTTGGCGGAGAGATTGTGTCCAGACTGAAGGATGGGGTCAACCATGTGAAAGGAGATAGAATTCATTTCTACTACACAAAGGGAAGGATAGATTCTGTTGTTGTTGAGGGCAATCCAGAAGGAGATTACCTTACAAATGGAACTGAAAGCGAAGGGCCTTAAGAAGGTTTACAGAGGGAGAGCAGTTGTTGATGGTGTTGATTTGAATCTCAAGGTTGGAGAGGTGGTCGGCCTTCTTGGACCCAATGGTGCGGGTAAAACAACCACATTCTACATGATTATGGGATTCATAAGGCCTGAGGCTGGAAAGGTGTTTCTCGGTGACGAGGAGATAACGGACCTCCCCATGCACATAAGGGCAAGGAAGGGAATAGCGTATCTTCCACAGGAACCATCGGTTTTCAGGGGCTTGAGTGTTGAAGATAATCTCATGGCTGTTGCAGAGGTTTTGATAAAGCACAGGCAGAGAAGGGTTAAAGTTGTGGAGGAGCTTCTCAAGGAGTTCGGGATAGAGGGTATAAGAAAAACAAAGGGTGGTTCACTCTCAGGGGGAGAGAGAAGGAGGGTGGAAATTGCAAGGGCCCTTATAACAACACCACACTTTCTACTGCTTGATGAGCCATTCACAGGGATTGACCCGATTGTCAGGGAGGATATTCAGAACCTTGTTTTAAAACTGAAAGAGAAGGGAATTGGTATCCTGATAACAGACCACAATGTGAGGGAAACTCTTGAAATTACTGACAGAGCATATATTATGTATGAAGGAAAGATACTGATTTCAGGAGATACAAAAAGCCTGATTGAGAATGAGACAGCAAGGAAGATATACCTTGGAGAGAGGTTCAGCATATGAGTGTTCAGCATGATTTCACAAGGGATTTTTCACATGAGCACATCCTGGGTGTAGCCCAGAAGCTTAGCCCTGAAGTTGTCCAACTGCTTAAAATTATACAGACACCAAGGCTTGAGCAGATTTCCATGATATATCAGGAGCTTCAGGAAAATCCATGCCTGGAACTTTCTGACTTTGATGAGATACATCAGGAGATTGAGGAAGAGGAGGAGATTGATCTTGAGGAGATTGTAGGTGAAAAGGATATTGCAAGATTCATTGAGGAGGAGCTCCCATATTATTTTGAACCAACAAGGGAAGAGGAAGAATTAAGGGAACAATTTGTTCATCAACCCACATTAAAGGAGCACCTTGACGGAGAATTAAGGCTACATGTTACAGACCCCGATGAGATAGAGATTGGTGAGTTTATTATTGAATATATTGATGAACATGGCTTTCTCAAGGCATCAATCCAGGATATTGCAAAGGCAACAGGTGCAAAACCTGAAAAGGTGGAGAAGGTTCTGAAGACAATCCAGTCCTTTGACCCACCTGGTATTGCGGCAAGGGATGTAAGGGAGGCATTGATTATACAGGTTAAAAGGATGGGTATGGATGGCCTGATTTTGAGGATACTTGAGGAGGCATACGATAAATTTAAGAAGATGGACCTACAGGGAATAGCAAAAAAATTGGGTGTGGATATAGAAGAGATACGTGATGCAGTGGAATTCATAAAAAGTATAAATCCTGTACCTGCAAAGGGTAGATGGGGTGAGGTGAGTTATGTGGTTCCACATGTAATTGTTGAGGAGGATGGTGATGATTACAGGGTTATCCTTAATGAGTATGACCTTCCTTTTATCAGGATCAGCCCTGTTTACCTTGAAATGCTCAGAAATCCTGAGAACTATGATAAAAAGACATTGGAATTTGTAAGGGAGAAGATGCGCAAGGCAATCCTCTTTCTCAGGGGTCTCGAACTTTCAAGGGAGACCTTCAGGAGGATTGTTGAATACATCGTAGATAGGCAGAAGGAGTTTCTCAGGAAGGGTATAATGTACAAGAAACCTTTAAGGATGAGGGAGATTGCCAAGGCAGTGGGTGTTCATGAATCAACTGTCTCAAGGAAGGTACAGGGTGTTTACATCCAGACCCCCAGGGGGGTTTTCAGGTTAAAAGACCTTTTAAGTAAAGGTGTTGGCGAGAATGAACTCTCAAGGGATATGATAAAGGAGAGAATAAGGCTGATTATTGAGAACGAGAGGAAGGAAAGACCTCTGAGTGATGGTGAAATCGCTGAAATTCTAAAGAGGGAAGGCATAAGTGTTGGCAGGAGAACCGTTGCAAAGTATAGAGGAGAAATGGGGATTCCCCCTGCAAACATAAGGAGGAAAATAAATGCTTAAAGGTTCTATTGTTGCCCTGTCAACCCCGTTCAAGGATGATGGGGTGAACATTGATACATTGAAAAAATTGATTGAATTTCACAACAAGAACAAAACAGATGGAATACTTGTTCTTGGAACAACAGGTGAGTCACCCACGATAAGTGATAAGGAGAGGGAGGAGATAATTGCCACTGCACTGTCATTATCAAAGTCCCCTGTAATTGTAGGAACGGGAACAAATTCCACAGAAAAGACGATAAAGATGACAAAGAAGGCCCGGGAACTCGGTGCAGAGTATGCACTTATTATCACCCCATATTACAATAAACCCAATCAGGAAGGATTGTATCAGCATTTCAGGAGGGTTGCAGAGGCAGTGGACATAAAGATTATTATATACAATGTTCCATCAAGAACCGGTATATCAATCCTTCCTGAGACCGTTGCAAAACTTGCAGAGATAAAGAACATAGTGGGGATAAAGGAGGCAAGCGGTAACCTGAAGAATATGACAGAGATTATCCAGTTCACCCCTGATGAGTTTGTCCTTCTTTCAGGTGATGATTTTCTTACACTCCCTATCATGTCAATAGGGGGGAAGGGTGTGATAAGTGTTACGGCAAATATTGTTCCTGACAGGGTTCACAGGTTCACACAGTTATGCCTTGAAGGTAAGTTCACAGAAGCCCGGAAGATGAACTACGAAATCTATGAACTCTCAATGTCCATGTTTATTGATACCAACCCTATTCCAGTGAAGGAGGCCCTGAACCTCATGGGGTTTGATATGGGAGAGCCAAGACTTCCCCTTATCAGGCTTGGAGAAGAGAAGAGGGAGAAACTCAAAGGCATACTAAAGAAGTATGGAGTGATATGACAGAGGTAGGTCCCGAAAATGAAGATATTGAGGCAATAAAGCACTTTCTTGAAGAAAGGGAAAAGATCAAACGGATTGTTGGGAGGATTGGGGGGAAACCAACCAGATATGAGAGGATAATAAATGCCACCTTTTTTGTTCTCCTTGTCATCTCTTTTATAATTCCCCTCATTTTTCATGGCCAGACAATGAGGCTTCTCTCCATTGAGTTTGGTGTTCTCCTGATCTCCTTGAAGATTCTTT
>JAGGTX010000028.1 GCA_021163525.1 Caldifarciminota bacterium | reverse complement strand
TACTTCTTGCTCCCCTCCATCTGAAACCTGAGACCTGCAAATATGGGAACATCATAGGCAAGTGCCCTTGTAAGTGACTGGGATTCAATTATGGCTGCATCTTCAATCCCCAATTCAACAAACAGGCTGAGGATGTCTTCAATGTACTCCTCTTTGTGTAGAATTATTACTAAAAGATACATTTAATCCCCCTTCTGATGTATTACCCTTCCATTTTTTGTTTTTACCGTCATCTCTTTGGGGAACCTGTCGTCAAAGGCATTGAACACCTTCATTATCTCTTTTACAGTCCTGGCCTTGAGGAGTTCCTCCTTATAGTTCCTTGTCTTGAGCAATCTTGCAATCTTTGCTATGGTCTGAAGATATTCCTTCTTCACATCCTGTGGTGCACCAATCATGAATATCAAATGAACAGGCTTACCATCCATACTTTCAAAATCCACACCCTGTTCAGAACGGGCAAAGACAACGGATAACTCCTTTACTGAATCACACCTTGCATGTGGAATTGCCACACCCTCACCTATTCCAGTGCTCTCAATACTCTCCCTTTCAAGTATCTTGTTGATGAACGCATTAACATCCTCAAGGAGCCCAAGTTTATGAAAATGCTCCGCCATCTCCTTTATAACATCCTTCTTCCTCACACTGATAAGGTTCAGTATAACCCTGTCTTCTTTTATTAAGTCTGTTAAAAGCATCAAACACCTCCTGTTTTTGATTTTCCACCTGCCTCTCCCGACCTTGTAACAGCAATCTTTGTTAGGATAGGCCCGAGTATCTCTGTAATTATAGTTGTGCCAAGTGCTATTGCAATGATTGTGTTGCTGTACATGGGGAACCTGTTAGCTGCAAAGAGTGCAAGCCCTATGGCTATTCCAGCCTGGGAAAACAGACCAAGCCCCGCATACTTTCTCACATTTATTGGCGCCTTCCCTATGGCACCACCAATAAAAACACCCGCATTTTTTCCAAGAAATCTCCCAACAAGATATGCAATCGCCACGATACCGAGTTTGAAGAAGTATCGTATCTGCAGTTTTGCACCTGCAAGGACAAAGTAAACAAGATAAAAAGGATAGGCAAAGAACTCAAGGTTTCTGAAGATCCTCCTTGAGTGAGGGGAGTAGTTAACGAAAACAAAACCTGTTGCCATGGCAGCAAGGAGCGGTGAAAAGTGATAGTGGTGCCAAGTATTGTAAAGAGGTCCCGTAAAGAAGAAGAGTGTTCCAAGGGTGAATATCACTGCCTGTGTATCATACTTTACCCTTTTCCCAAGATAAACTAAAACAATACCTGCAACTATTCCCACAACAATTGAGACTACAATGTCAAAAATGATGGAGAAGACAACCATTCCCATGTGAAAACCACCTTTACTCAATAGTGCCTGAACAACAGAGGAGGCAATTGAATAAATCGTAATTCCCATTGCATCATCAATCCCAACACAGGCAAGAAGTGTGGATGTAAGAGGCCCCTTTGCCCTCAATTCATTGAGAACAAGAACAGTTGCAGCTGGTGCAGTTGCAGACCCAAGTGCAGCAATAATGAGCGCTACCTTATAATCAAGCCCTGCAAGAAGAACTGCTCCAAATATAAAGAGAAAGGCAAAGATGGTTTCAGACACAACAATCCAGGCAATGAACCTCCCCATCTTTGCCAATTCCTTCTTCTTTAACTCTCCTCCCACAGAGAATGCTATCATCAGAAGGGCAAGGTTTATGAGCCAGTCAAGCCTTGCCTCAACCTTGGGCGAGATGATATTGAGAAAACTAACTCCAAGCAAAAGTCCTATGATTATATACCCTGTCACAGCAGGAACCCTCAACCTGGATAGGAGATAGGCACCCAAAAATCCCAGAAAGATTATAATTCCAAAGGCAAAGATATTATTCAATCATACCTCCTGTCATCGCTTCCTTATCCGCCCACACCTCAAGAACATCTGCCATAGTAATTATACCAAGACACCTATTATTCTCAACCACTGGAAGTTCATCCAGATTATAGTTTAACATCCTTTCCATGGCCCTGTCAAGTGTGTCTTCAGGAGAAACATAGAGATTTGTGTAGGTGATTATATCCTCCACCTTCCTGGATACCATCCTTACAAAGAAATCATACCCGATCTCATCAATACCTGCCATCAGTGGAAAGGCAACACCCCCAACCGCCCTTATTGTTGTAAAACCCTTGAATACACCGTTTTTATCCTGCATCACTGCAATTCTTGTACCGGGATTGTCTGCAAAGTGGAGTATGAGTTCCTCCACGGTCTCTCCCTCAAATGTCTTAATCCCCCTGTTCATTATTTTTCCCATGAGTTTTCTAACCTTTATCCTTCTCATCCTTACCTCCCATTAAAGCCCTTAAGATAAAAGGTGTTATGAGTGCACTGAGGACAACGAGCATGATTGTAGCGGTCATATCTGCCTCTGTCAGGAGACCTTCTTTAATACCAAGGGCTGCAACAACAAGCGCAACCTCTCCTCGTGGCATCATTCCAACTCCTATGGAAAGCGATTCCTTAACACGCCTCAAACCCAAATATGCACCAAAACCTGAACCCAGAAACTTTGAAACGAGTCCAATGGCAACAAAAACAAGGGCGAACAAAACATCACTTCCAAGTTTATGGAAGGCTGCCATAAGTCCAAGCTGGACAAAGAAAAAGGGGATAAAAAAACCATATCCAATGGTATCAACCCCTCTCTTTATGTTTCTCCCCTCTATTGTATTGCCGATTAGAATTCCTGCAAGGTATGAACCCGTTACACCAGCAATACCAAGTTTTTCTGCAAAAAAGGCATACAGGAGCATAAATCCTATGCCTGCAGCAAGCACAGGCTCCCTGACCCTCATCCTTGAAAAGTATCTCAAAGCATAAGGAATAACATACTTACCAAAAAGAAGTGCACCTGTAAAGTAAAGCAGAATTTTTAAAAATGCAAAAACAGGGCTTCCTCCCTTTCCAGTGAAGGATACAATGAAGGTAATGATTATAAGTGCAATTATGTCATCAAGAACTGCTGCTCCAAGTATGGTATAACCAGGAACTGTTCTGAGTTTATTCAGGTCAAGAAGGGTTATGACCGTTACACTCACGCTTGTGGCTGTGAGTATTGTAGCCAGAAAGAGCATCCTTCCCATACCCGCATGAATAAACAATGAAAGGAGTATTCCTGAGACAAAAGGGAAAAGCACCCCAAGCCCTGCAACCAGCATGGCTGTCTTTCCTGTCTTGAGCATCTGTTTTGTATCGGTCTCCATACCTGCTATAAACATTAGAAAGAGGATTCCCATGTGGGAGAGGAATTCAAAAATGGCATTGTCTTCAAGTAATCTTAAACCAGAAGGGCCAATGAAGATACCCAGTAGAAGAACACCAATCACAGGTGGTATCTTTGCCCTTCCCGTGTATTCTGAAACAATCCTGGAAAGGATTAAGAGAAGGCCAACCCAGAAGAGTTGGATGAGCATCACTGGCCTTCAGGGCTTTCCTTGATTATCGCCTCTGTAAAGTCCTCTGGTGAGACGCCAGGGGCATCTATCTTACCCTCATCATAGGCATCCCCTATCCTCTCAAGCACCTTCCCCTTATCCCTCTTTGCATCTATCACCCTTTCCTCAATTTTTTCAATCCCCTCTTTGGGGTTCATGGTGAAATCACCTGTAATCCCGATGTCCCTGATTATATCCTCAACCACCTCCTGTGCTGTTCTTATGAGCCCTCCCTTTGCCTTGTGGGAGGTGTATATCAACTCTACACCTGACTTTATCTTCACCCTGTCGGGTTTCTTTGTTGTTGGCCTGAATACAAACTCAGGGGAAACAAGAATATTCGCAACCTCTTTGACCTTCCTCAATGTATCTTCCTTTATCCCGGTGGGTTCAAGCCTGCCAAGGGTCTTCTGGAAGTTCTCAATCAAAACCCTGACAACATCATTCCTGGGAGGGATCTCCCCGAGTTCCTTCCTCATACTGGATACATATTCCTTCAGGTTTTTAAACACCTTATCCCTGAATTTTTCGTCAGGAACCCTGATCACCTTTGCCATTGTATCATGGTCAAAATCAAGGATAATTGAACCCACAAACACCATTGAATTTCCAATATTGGCACCACCAAGCCCTGCAATCTTTCTTCCCTCTGCTGTTATTATATCGTTCACCTCCCTGAAATCTGTTTTGATACCAAACTTCCCATAAGTCTCAATGGGTGGAACCGAAAGCATCCTGTATATATCAGAAAACTTTTTCGGGAAGTATGTGTTATTCTTATTCCAGATAACATGATAGAATATCTGTCCATTATCAAGGAGACAGGTTCCACCTCCAACCTCTCTTCTTATGAGTGGAAGCCCAGCCTTTTCAAGGTAATCCAGGTCAACCTCCTTCTCCGTATCCTGGAAATAGCCAACCGAAACATACTGCTGTTTGGGAGAGCATATAACGAGTGCCTCAATCCCCAACCTTGCAAGGGTATGGTAAATTGCCTGAGAAACATCCCAATCAACATCTCCGAGATTTACAAGATACATCGCTCCTCCTTTTTTTCTCTCATATTATTGACCTTTATCTACCTGTCAATCCTCTGAATGCTATTGCATGGATAAAGTCCCTCCACTTTCAGGACTTCACCAACAAGGTAAAGTGAACCAGTAACAAGAATTGGTC
>JAGGTX010000065.1 GCA_021163525.1 Caldifarciminota bacterium | reverse complement strand
CAATATATTTCATTGAGTTTAAATCTTCCTATTGATTTTTTATTTATAGTTTGTTTAACCATTTAACTCCTCTAAATCTGTATGAGATTTACGCATTCTCTATCGCTTTTTGACTTATTCTTTTGTATAAGAGTAGTATAAAAGAGTGAAAAGTCAAGACATTTCATAATGCCTTCCTTATCAAGATAAGGGGGGCGAAGCCCCCCTTTATTTATCCTTTATACCACTTCAGGATGGCGTTTACAGTTGCATTTATAACCGGGTATGCTATTGGTGAGGATGTGAGGAGTGGATGTGTTCCTATCTGGAGTGTATCAATTTCCATATCCGTCATCCTGTTCTGGATTATCACTGAATACATATTCACAAGTTCACCAACAGAGTCTCCACCCTTTACCTGTGCCCCCAGCAGCATGTGGGAGTATTTTGAGTATATGAGTTTTGTGTAAATCTTTGAGGCACCTGGTAGTTTACCAGGATGTCTGTCAACGGTCTCGTTGATTCCCACCACATAATCAACGCCAATTCTCTTTACCTGCTCCTCTGTAAGGCCTGAAACACCAAATGCAGTGTTTCCAATCTTTGTGGAGAATGTTCCAAGTGTTCCAGGGAATCCCTTTATGACCTTTATTTCAAAGAGATTTGAGCCTGCCAGCCTTCCCTGAGCCATTGCAGTTGAAGCAAGCATGATTTTTGAATATTCTCCTGTGAAACAGCATCTCTTTACTGCACAATCACCAACTGCAAAGATATCCTCCCTGCTTGTTCTCAGATATTCATCCACAACTATTCCGTATCTTTCTTCTATCTTCAGTTCTAAATCTTTTGCAAGTTCAAGGTTTGGTCTGTAACCAGCAGCAATGACAATTGCATCCCCTGAGATCTTCTTATCATTCTCAAGCAAAACACCATCAACAGATTCTGCACCTGTTATCTCCTTTACAGTAACCCCTGTAAGGACTTCCGCACCCAGAGAAGTGAGAACCTCTTTTGCCATTTCACCGAATTCTCTGTCCATTGCAAGTGGAAGGAGGGAAGGAAGTTTTTCAATCACATAAACCTTTTTCCCTGCTTTGAGGAGTTCATCTGCCACCTCAATCCCGATAAACCCACCACCTATGATGATAACAGCTTCTGCCTCATTCAGTCCATTTTTCATCTTCTCAAGATAGTCCTTCTCCTTCTTAACAAACCATACATTCTTCTTATCAATGCCTGGTATGGGAGGGGTAAAGGGGACTGAACCTGTGGCAATAACAAGTTTCCTGAATGTTATCTTTTCACCGGAAGCGAGTTCAAGACTATGGTCACTGGCGTTCACAACCCTGTCAATAATCAGGTCAATGTTGTTTTTGTTGATTGGTGCATCTGGGAGTATATCATCCTCAACCTTTTCAAGTGTGTGGATTGTGTAGGGAATTCCGCATGGAATCATGGCAATCTCTTCTTTCCTGATGAGTGCTATTTTTTTGTCTGGATAGGTGTTCCTTGCCGAAATTCCAGTGGTGAGCCCTGCTGGACCACCACCTACTATAACAACATCATACTCCTTCATTCTTACCTCCTTTTTAAGGTTGTTCAGGAACATAATCACTGCTAGGCTTTGTATCAGCCTTTTTAACCACCCTTACAAGGTGGGCACTGCAACTTATGCATGGGTCAAACGCCCTGACTATGATTTCAAGCGGGAGTTCAATATCCTCTTTGTTTTGGTTGAGGAGGTTTTTTGCAGCATTCATCATGTATTTCTCCATCTCATCAAGGTTCTGGGTGGTTGGTGCTATGAAGTTTGCCTCTGCAACAAGCCCATTTTTGATTTTGTAACTGTGGAAAAGGGTTCCCCTTGGTGCCTCAATCCCACCTGTTCCTGTTCCAGCTTCCTTCTTTGCTTTTACAGGCTTGTATTCTGCCTTTTTTATCTCATCAACCAATTCAGGGATTTTTTCAAGACACCACAAAACCTCAATTGCCTGTGCCACATTGTTGTATATGGGGTTCCTCTTCCACTTCTTCTCATCGTAGTATCTATCAAGATAGTCCCTTGCTATGGGTGTTTTTATCCTGTCCCCAAGATTTATTATCCTTGCAATTGCACCAACTGTGTAAGGCCTTCCCTTGTATCTGCATCTCTTTGCAAAGGAGTGTTCAACAACCCTCTCATTGGTGATTTTCTTATATTCTTCAACATCAACCTTTGTGCCATCTGAAACCATTATCTCCGTTCCAGAGAAACCAAACTGATTATTACCCGGTTCCATGCAGACAAAGTTTGTCTCCTCTTCCATATAATCAGGTATCTCCAGTTTTCCCCAGAGTTCAAGCCCACTCTCAATAATGGGAATGAGTTCTGATGCCCTTCTTTTTATCCAGTTGAGTTCTTCATCTGAGGGTATTTTACCAAATCCACCAATCCGCATGTTTTCCCCATGTATCCTTCTTCCTGCAACTATCTCCATCACCCTGTTCCCGAACTTCTTTAATTCCAGACCACCAACAACATCATCAGGATACTTGTTCACCATGGTGATTGCATCAGGATATCCAACCAGGTCAGGGAGCGCAAGCAGGTAATAGTGGAGTGAGTGGCTTTCTATCATCTCTCCAAAGTGGGCAAGTTCTCTGAGTAGTTCCGTCTTTTTTGAGACCTTTATACCCAGTGCCTTTTCAAGCCCTGTGATTGCGGCAAGCCTGTGGGAAGCAAAACAGATTGCACATATCCTTGAGGTGATGGATACATCCTCTTCAGGGGTTTTCCCCACCACCATCTGTTCAATCAGCCTTGGACCCTCATATATATCAACCGTGATCTTCTTAATCTTGTTCTTCTCAACCTCAACCCTTATGCCTCCATGCCCTTCTACCCTTGCTATTGGTTCAAT
>JAGGTX010000125.1 GCA_021163525.1 Caldifarciminota bacterium | reverse complement strand
CTCAAAAGGAGATGAATCAGGGATGGAGGTTCTGGAGGAAGGATGATCTTATTGGAAAGATATCCGCAATTTGTATATGAATGAGTTAGGTGAAAAGGCGTCTTTAAAAATATATGGAGGTATGGAAAGATGGAAAGAAAGATATTAAAAAATAAGCCTCTTGTAGAGGCAATATTTGAAATACGATGGAAACTTCACGAGCTAGCAGGCCCTCATTATAAAATATTGATTGGCAGGATATACGACAGAGTAAAAGATAGGTATCCCTTTTATGAACCACTACCAACTGCAACCATGCCAGATGAGATTGCAGGATACATTGTTCAATACCGTTTTAGGAAAGATAAAGATAAATGGCCTCTTATTCAAATAGGCCCGGGTATTATTACCCTAAATGATACAGAAGGATATGTATGGGAAGATTTTAAGAAAAGGATATGTAACCTTATAGAAATACTTTATGAGGCTTATCCGGACTCGGAGAGTAATTTGAAAGTAAACCAATTATTGTTAAGATATATTGATGCTATTGATTTTGATTACGAAAAGAAAAATTTATTCAAGTTTTTAGAAGAGAAATTAAAGGTAAGCATAAAGATACACGAACGGCTTTTTAAAGAAACGGGTGTTAACAATCTACCATTGAACATTGATTTAAGATTTACTTTTCCTTCAATAAAGCCTAAAGGAGCAATTCACTTACGCTTCGTCCGGGGAAAGAGGAAAGGTGTAGATGCTTTAATATGGGAAACAATGGTTCAATCAGTCGGTAATGATATTCCTGAAAACAAAGAAGGGATTATTAATTGGGTAGAGGTGGCTCATACATTAACGGATGAGTGGTTTTTTAAGATGATTGAAGGAGAATTACTAAGGAGGTTTGAATGATGTTTCAAGAAATAACATCAAGAGATATAGAAATGGCACTACCTTTATTTCCAGATGAGTCTGCAAGTAGCCAATTAAAAGAGATAGGGACTGGCGAACCAGAAGAGTTGGATTTTAGGGTCTTGAAAGAACTCTTTTTTACTTTTCCTTTATCGGAAATAGTGAAGATTGAGACTCTAACGAGTAGATATCAACCTTATGAATATAAAACAGAAACAGCAGTATTTGTCGAAAAGTTTTACAAGAGAACGCAGCACTTAATCAAGATTTCAAAGATGATTGACAAAATAACACAGGAAGAAAGGCTTTTTAAAGAAATAAATAAACATAAATTATTGAAAGATATTTCGGAAATGTTAGGTGATACTTCTGTTGAATTAAGTGAAATTTCCGATGAGGAGCTTCTTGAAAGGATAAAAAGAATTTTAACATTAGAAGTAATGTCAGGAATTTTGAGGGACCTAAATCCTGAACAAGCTACAACTTTTGATGAAGCAGTAAAGAGGAGAACCCTTTTTAATGACATACGTTCTTGATACAAATATTATAACAGCAATTCTGAAAGGCAACGAAAGAATAAAACTAAAAGCGCAAAAAGTGATATTGGAGGGTAATAAAATCTTCATAAATGGAATAAGTTATTATGAGACAAAACGAGGCCTTTTAGCAATTAATGCCACCGCCCAATTAGAGCGATTTGAGCAGCTTTGTAAAAAATTTGGTTTAGTGTTACTGGAGACTCAAGATATTTTTGATAAAGCTTCGGAAATCTATGCAGATTTGAGACACAAAGGGAAACTCATAAAAGATGCGGATATTCTAATAGCTTCTATGGTGCTCCATAAGAACTTTATTCTTGTTTCTGATGATACTGATTTTAATAGAATTGAAGGACTAAAAATTGAAAATTGGTTAAAATTCACGGTAATAAAAGAATGACCTCACTCTATATAAAGCACCATAAAAGGTTCGCCTTTTGGGCTCCCCCAAATTTATGCATCGTAAAAACTTCTTTTGTGCTGGAAGCTTTTTACTGAAAACACTAAAAAGCCCTGTAACTTCATAAGTGCTCAAACTTAAAATTGACAGTTCAGAAGGTTTATTGGTGACTAAAACCTTGAAACCTTATAAATTCAGCATTTATATGAATAAGTTATATTAAACTGTCCCGAGGATATTCTATTTAACCCATAGGCAGGGTAGAATGGAAGTCTTGACACCTCTAAGGTGGAGTAGTATTATTAAACCGAATGCTGTTGAATTTAAACCGTGATTGGGGCATAGCCATAAAAGGAAGTGAGAGGCGACAATGTTAATAAAATCAGGAGATTCTGTTAGCTCATCCAGAAGAATTACATCTGCACTATGTGTGGATATAACCACAAATAGTGAAATGCCCGACGCCTTAATGGAGGATGTTAAAGATGTTGAATTCGGATGAAATATTAAAGAAAATTGAAGAAAGCAAAGACAAAATTAAGAAATTTGGGGTTAGGAGGATAGGCTTATTTGGTTCCTATATTAGGAGTGAACAGAAAAAAGAGAGCGATATAGACGTGTTAGTAGAATTTAAAAAGGGAAAGAAAACTTTTGACAACTATATGGAACTAAAATTCTTTCTGGAAGACTTATTCAACTGTAAAGTTGATCTTGTGATTCTGGAATCTATAAAGCCAGATTTAAAACCACATATATTAAAGAGTGTGAAATATGCCGCAGGACTATAAAGCGTATTTGAGGGATATTCTTATTCATGCATATTTTGGTGTGGACTTAGAGGTTGTATGGGACATAGTGAAAAATAAAGTTCCAGAACTAAAGGAAACAGTGAGAAGGATCGTTTCAAACCTGTGATATGGCGAACAAAAATGGCCAGGTACTATATAGTGGGCTTCGGGTACTCTGCGGTGCTTCACTCCTTGACCTTCGGGTTACCTGGGTGGATAT
>JAGGTX010000075.1 GCA_021163525.1 Caldifarciminota bacterium | reverse complement strand
CTCTTCAATGAATTTCTCTGTTGTTCTTCCGTTAAGGTCCTTCACCACCCTGTTGTATGGGAGAATCTTCATCTGGTTGTGTGGGAATATCACAGTGAGGAAGAAGTTGTATTCCTCTTCACCAGTATGATCTGGGTTTTCCTCCTGCTTTATCTTCTTAACCCTTGTTGCTGCTGCAGACCTGTGGTGACCATCAGCAACATAGAGAGGATTTATATCAGAAAACAAATCAACAAAACCCCTTATGTGTTCATCTTTTTCAACAACCCAAACTGTATGTGCAACACCATCCTCAGAGGTAAAATCGTATTCTGGTTCACCATTCATGATTTCAGCAACAAGGCTATCAATCTCATCTTGTGCGATGTATGTAAGGAAAACAGGGCCGGTTTGCGCATTCAAGGTGAGGATGTGTTTCGTTCTGTCAATCTCCTTTTCTTCCCTTGTCTGCTCGTGTTTCTTTATAATATCCTTCTCGTAATCTTCAACTGAGGCACAGGCAACAAGCCCAATCTGTGTATGGTCCTTCCAGACCTGCCTGTATATGTAGAATTGGTGTTTTCCATCCTGAAACATGTAATTGTTTTCAATGAATTTATCAAGGTTTTCACGACCCTTTTTATACACCCTTTCATCATACAAATCAATATCGGGTGGAAGGTCAATCTCGGGCTTTATCACATGCAGAAATGAGTAAGGATTGTTTTCTGCGAGTTGGAGTGCCTCGTCCCTATCAAGAACATCGTATGGAGGGCAGGCTATATCCTTAACAAGTTCCTTTTTGGGTCTTAATGCCCTGAATGGTTTAATCCTTGCCATCACCACCTCCTATCTTTTTCATTATCTCATCTATGTTTTCCACTGCATCATAGAACATCCTTTTACCCTTCAACGCATCAATAAAAAATTCATTTTCTCTATAGAACGGTACACCTATAACAAAAAATTTAACAGGTGTCAAGTTGAATCGGTATTTTATGAGAAATCTTGAATCCTCCTGCATGCCGAGGAGTAATGCCTTGGCAATCACAATAATATCCTCAAGTGAGTATTTTCCACCGCACATCTCCTTGGGGCCTGTTATGTGTATTTCAGGGGGTTCTCTTGTGTATTCGAGCCCGATGTTGTCCATGAGAAGATACCTGTTTGTTGTGCCGAATCCTGGTATGAAGAAGTCCATGGTCGTTTTTGCATCAGGCTCTTTTAGAATTACAGAGATTTTTTTCTGAAGGAAGGCGGAGAAGGGATTGTCCACCTCTGTTTCCACTATCACAGCCTCAGGTTTTGGCTTCTCCTCAAAACTGAGTATGGTTCTTATGCCCCAGAAGGGAAGGTAAATATAATTATAATCCGGTGATGGAAGAATGGGTTTTGCATAAATGGTTTTAATCGGTTTCCACTCACCCCTTTTTACAACATATGCCTTACCGCATCCTGAACAGAAGTGAACATTGTCGTTCTTTGTTGATTTAATAGGGCTCCCACAATCAGGACACACGAGGGGAAGGAGTTCAATCTCCACTTTCACCTCCAAGGAACAGTGGAATCATGGCAAGGAAAAGAATGAATGCAGCCAGTCTGCTGAATATGGATACCGCAGATAGGGTGAGGACTGCTGGTGGAAGGATTTTTGTGAGGGGCAGTTTTTTTCTTTTCTTCCTCTCACTGAATTTTTTTATGAGAACCCTGTCATTCACTGTATCATAGGAAAGGAATCCATCGGGGAAACGGGCAAAGGCAACGGGATAATAGATTATGCTCATATGTGGAGAAACAGGTTCAAGGTGGTAATAGAACTCATCAAATTCTTTGTATTTATCCGTAATGTCATTTATGAGTTTGTCCAGCCCCATTTTCATGTAGTATTCAATGGAGGATGGAAGGTCAAGAACACTCCCGAACCTGTGTATCTTTTCATCATCATAGGGTAGCAGTCTCAGGCCATTCAGTTCAATCCTTGATAATCCCATTGGCATGTTCTCAATGGGATAGATTATTGTTTCTCTGAGCACATTCACACTCTTTTTAATTCTTTCCCTTCCTGCAATGATTGTTCTTGCCTTTTTAACCATTCCCCCTGTTGGAGAATAGGTTTCTTCATAAACCCTTTTTCTCTTCCCCTTTTTGAAGGCATAGAACCAGCCAAATATCTCTGCGCGCACCTTGATTATGGGAACAAAGAATAAGTCAAGGTCTGAAAATTTTGTTTTTCCAGAAACAATACTTATCCTCTTTTTGTAATCCCTCAGTTCAGGTTCAACATAGTATCTCTCTGCCCCGATCTTTGAGGAGAGAATAAATCCCGAACCACAGAAAGGGCAATCCACATTCTTCACACCTTCCACTATATGTAATGTTCCACCACAGGATGGACAGGATAGGCCTATAACATTACCCAAGTTTCCTCCTCAGGAGTGGAATGAACGATATACCCAGAGGGAGGGCAATCCTCAACCAGGTTACCGGAATGGCAATTGCAAGTAAACCAGCAACAAGGTAGGCGAGAAATACAAGGTGATCCCTGGAAGACTTCCCTTCCACCACAGGCTCTTTCACCACCTTTCCTGTTACACCGTCAATATATATATTTCTCTCTCTGTCTGTGTAAAAAGGGGTGTAGATAACAGAGGCATTTTCAACCTTCTCAAGTTTTGCAAGTTCAAGGGCCTTTGTAAGACTGATTTCAGGGGCAGGAAAGTTTTCCGTGAGTGTAACCCTGTCACCCTGTGGCTTGTGGTATTTGAAGGAGGGAGGTAATCCCATTTTACCCGGAATAAAAATAACGTCCGAGTTTTTCTCAAGCCTGTAATAAGGGATGTATTCAAGTTTAATGTCACCAATTTTCCCATCAGGGAAGAAACCCCTGTAAGTATCAAGTGCTGCTTCACGGGAGAGGTCGGGAATTATCCGTTCAAGTATCAGTGTGCCAGACTTCTCTACAATGATCGGGGTTCCACAGTAGGGGCAGATAAGAACCCTCTGGTCTGCCTCAATGGCTATCTCTGCATCACAGGAAGGGCATCTTATTTTCATGGAAGTTTATGGCCACATTCAGGACAGAATTTGGCATCTGGGGGCACAGGCTTGCCACAGTTCGGGCAGAACCTTGCCTTTTTTCCAATCTTCTCTCCACAATTGGGGCAGAAGTTTGCACCAGGTGGAAGGGGAGAACCACATTTGGGGCAAGTTCCACCTGTGGCACCTCCTTCTTCTTTCCCCTTTTCTCTGCCTTTGTCCATGCTTTCTTTGAGTATTCCTGGAATCATCATCCCCATTCCAATGCCCGCACCCATGCCAACACCTGCACCAGCAGCACCACCCTCCTGTTTTGCTGCATCCCTCATTGCCTTTGCAGCCTGGAATTTTGTGAAGTCGTCAAGGTTGCCAACCGCCTTCATTCCAGCCCTCTCATCTATCATCTTCTCCACTTCAGGGGGTGGTGTTATGGATTTTATATAAAAGTCAATTAGTTCAACACCATACTTGTCAAAGTCTTCAAAAACCCTTGATTTTGCACCTGTTGACAGTTCGGCATAGTTTCTTGGAAGGTCAAAAATGGATGTGTATGTTTCGCCGAGGAAATCTGTAAGCCTTGATATAATCACATTCTTAAAGAAGTCCTCAATCTCATCCCTCATGTATATGTTCTGTGTACCAACAATCTTATTCACAAAGAGTTGAGGGTCCTTAACCCTGTAACTGTATATCCCGTGAGCCCTTATCCTTATAATGTCAAGGT
>JAGGTX010000213.1 GCA_021163525.1 Caldifarciminota bacterium | reverse complement strand
CTGGGGACGGTGCATGCATTTATGCATTTATTCCTCTTCCCTGAAAAACATATCCTTTTCCTCCAAAACGCCTTCTGTAATACGAACCATAGGAACCATTTAACGCTCTCATAAACTGTGAAAGGTTACCTGACGAGTTTATCAAGATAAGGTGATAATGGTTGTCAAGGAGACTATATGCATAAACCTTTATTCCATATTGCATGGAGTAATTCTTCAGGAGGGTCAGGAAAAAGACCCTTGATTTATCATCTGGAAGGATGTTTTTCTCCATTATAACCCCTGGAGACTATATGATGATATGCACCAATAAATGTGATGCGTGCTCTCCTCATAACATTACCATTTTAACAGTTCTTCTTCTTTTTTTCAAGGGATTTTGAACTGATATCCAGGTTTTGATTGAACGATAAATGCATAAATGCATGCACCGTCCCTACATATTATTACTTTCTCCATTCATATAAAGCCTTAATATAAATATTTTCCTTCCCATCCTCTTTATTATAAACTATGTATCCGCTTAATGCTTTAAATAATTTTATCTTTATTAAAGAATTAAATATGCGTGACTTTTCCGCATTGAGTGTATGCTGCTGATAAAATATACGGAATGATAAAAAAGAAAAGATGTTATACTCACACTTAACAACTGATATCAACTCTCTTTCAACCCCATCTTCATATTTTACCTTGCTGTAATCAGTAGAGAACGAAAGATTAATATTGCTCGCTGGGTGGAAGAAAATGCAAAAATAAGGATATATCATTTTACCACCATAGAAATCTCCTGACTCAAATCCTGTTGATAGAGAAACCTTATCCCCTACATCGCAGAATATTCCCGCATCGTAAAAATTATTCTGGAAAAAATCTTCACCGTACTTGTGACCAAACCTGTTATTATAGAAATAAAAACCATAACTGTTATTCAATGTAACTTCCAGATTGCCCCTCCATCCATAGAGGACCTTCTCATCTTTGTGATTCTTGAGCCCGTTGAGAAGGGCTTTAATCTTTATTTTTAAGTTATGGGTCGGATAGAAGCAATAACCCATATTTAATATAGGCCCTTTAATATCATTCCGAGATATAAATCCTAAAATAGGGTCAAAGTCTTTCTGATAATCCTTATAACCAAAAGAAAAATAAAGTTGTTTGTTAACATAAGAAAGCCAACTTTCCAATGCGTGCGGTAAAGCCTCTATCCTACTGTTTTTTATCATTGCATAGTTTATAAGGAGTTTTGCGTTCTTGAGAAAGCGAACCCGCATATCGCCAGCATATGATATTTCGTTTAGTAAATAATCACGGTAATCGATAATCATTCCTCCAGCATCAAGAAAACCAAACATTCCGTATCTTTTAACCCTTAAACCTTTTATTCTCTCCTGCAATGAATCATACTCTGTGTAAAATGAAACAGCCTTCATACCCTTTAAGTGGGTGGAAATTTTTATTCCTTTATCAAAATCAGGTATTCTTCTCGTATAAAATACTGGTATATCCATATCAAATGCACCAAAATCTTCAAGAAAAAAAGGCCTTTTCTCAGGAAGATAAATCTCTGCCTCCTTTGACAGGTTAATTTTATCCATATCAGGTTCAACCTGGCAGAAATCGGGTTTATATGTCCCTGAAATGCTAAACTTTGAAAACAGTATAGTTTTTATGTCCATACCTCCTTTCAGTAGCCTATCAGAAGCCATATATGAGATGTAAGGGATAACAGTGATTCTCATTCTTTTTCTTGGAGGATGGATTATTAAATACCCAAACATTGAAACTCGGTATCTGTTATTTTCAATTCCTATATCTGTCCAGCTATCAAGTTCATCCTTATTTTTTGTGTATCTATAAAAATTTATCCTCCATAGAGTATCTTTATCCGAGTACTTAAAAAGACGAAATGGCAGAGAAAATTCTGCATTCCAGCCTTCCCTGGACTTTACTGTTTTACATTCCCATGTTCCATCCCATTCCTTGCCTCCACCTGCTCCATCTTCTGTAAAATGGGCATCCCACATAGTTCCTCGTGGATTTACCATAAAAGAATATGACTCTTTGCTTGCGCCAAAAGGACTAATTACCACCTCAACCCAATCATCAAGAGAGAAATTGTGGTCCCTTCTCACAGTAGAACTTATAATTTCTCTATTTTGATAAACCTTAAAAAAGATATAAAGATTAATATTGTCATAGGTAGCATAAACCTTTATACTCTCCGATGGAATTTCCGCATCTGGAGGCTTAATTTTTACAAAACTGGTTATACACTGATTATAAACCATTTTACCATCAAATATTCCGTCAATAACGGGTGAAACTTTTGCAAATTGTGGTTCTATATTGTCTAAGTTAACTACAAAAATTAATAGAAACATCATATCACCATCCTTTCTGAGCTATGAGAGATGAAGAAAGTAGAGGAAGGGGAATTCACTGTATATAGCATCAAATCTTCTTATTCAGGGTTTCCCTTATTGCCTGGAGGATGTCCGATAGGGTGAATGGTTTATAAAGGATTTTTTTTGAACCGTTCAGAAAGGTTGTATCACCGGTTGTGAAGATGGTTTTTGTGCCCGGTTGTTCCCTCTCTATCAGTTCAAATAGGTTCTCTCCGTTTGTATCAGGGAGGTTCAGGTCAAGGATAACAAGATTGAAGTTTTCCTTTCTAATTTGCTCAAGTGCCTCCTTTCCTGACCTTGCATGGTGAATTTTGAATCCATATTTTTCAAGGAACTTTGTTATGGGTTTTACAATTCCCTCTTCGTCTTCAATGAACAGTATATTTATATCCTGTTTTTCTTCCAATTTTAACCTCCCTGTTTTCTCTTCCCCTTCAGAAACAGAGTAAATGTGGTGCCCGCTCCTTGCCTGCTCATCACCTCTATTCTGCCTCCATAGATATTGAGCAGTTTTTTAACAATGTAAAGACCGAGTCCTGTTCCCTTTGTTTTCTTTGTGTAAAATGGTTCAAATATTCTGAGGATTTCATCCTCCGCTATGCCTTTCCCTGTGTCTGCGATGTCAATCCTGACAACCTTTTCAGTTCCGGTAAGTGAGACTTCTATTGTGCCTTCTGCTTCAATGGAATCCCGTGCATTTGATAATAGATTTATCATGATTTCATAGAGGAATTCCTCAGGTATCTCTGCAATATAGGTGGGCTCAGGAAGGATTAGTCTCGTGTGAATGCCCTTCCGCAATGTCCTTCTGATGAACTTTACACTTTCTTTCAGAACAGAATTGGCATTGCATCTTTTGTAAATTCTCTTCCCCCTTAAAATTGAGGAGAGTGCGGATGTTATATTTGAAATCCTTTTTATATTGGAGATTTCTTCTACAACATGTTCCTTTATTTTTTCAGGATTTTTCTCTGTTAAGGACAATTCAAGGCCCATGAGAACACCTGTTATTATGTTGTTCAACTCATGGAAAATCTGGGAGTATATGTCTGGTTCTGTCTGGCATTCCAGGCCAACCCTTGTTCCAATGGTTGCCCCTATTACAGGGGATCTCTCTATGAGGAATGAAACCCATCTGTATAGTTTTCTGTCCACAACCCCTGCATCAATGATAAGGTCCAAATCCCTTTCCCTTTCAAAGAATTTATGAACGGGTGTTATTGAATTTATGTTAATCTCGTTCTTGGATAGGTATTTCCCCAGTTCTTCCTCTGCTTTCTGGTTGAACCTGAATATCTCCCCCTCCCCATTCCAGTAGAGTACAGGGAGGGGGAGGAGTTCAAACACGCTCAGAAGGATACCCCTTTACCCCCTATCTATGGCTCCAGGAGCCTTTTTAACTGTTGTTATCGTGGTTACAGAGTGGAGAGTTATGAAGATCTTTTCCACAACACCGTCTATGTTCTCCACCTCCAGGATGAATCCATTATGTTTTTCATCCCAGCCCGTTATCCTTCCTTCAAATGTCCTGCCACCAATTATGGAAACCTTTATGTTTTTTTCAGTGTCAAGAACCGCACTCATTATCAGGCACCTCCTGGGGGTATCACCACAGTTCCATCACCACCTCCTCCTCCTTCATTTCCGCAAATATTCTCAACAGGATTCTCATCAACTGGAACCGCATGGATATCCTTCTTCAAACCTCCAAACAGTGCAACCAGGATTGAGAACAAATTAAACAACCAGAACATAACCACCTCCTTTTTCTTCCTTAAATGCAAAATTTGTTCCAGAAAGTGTAATATCTTGAAAATCAATATACAAAAAGCTCTGGTTCGTTCTTAAATGTGACTTTTATGTCACACATTTTCGAAAAGTTATGTAAAAATATGTGACTTTTTTGTCACAAGAACTGTGACATGTGTGACATTTTTTTCAGGGCTTTTTGATGTTGTATCTTTTGAGGAGCCTGTAGAGGTGTCTCCTTGATATGTTAAGGGTTTGTGCGGTCCTTGAGATGTTCCAGTTGTTCAGGGTGAGCGCCTTTGTTATCGTTTTTTTCTTTAATATCGCCTCTGTTTCCTTAAGTGTGAATTCACCAGGGAATGTTTCCTCTTTTATCTCATCTGGTATGGCATCCAGTTCTATGTATTCACCATCAGTTAGCGCCACTGCCCTGTTTATGGTTTTGATGAGTTCCCTCACATTCCCGGGCCAGGAGTAGTGTATAAGCACACCCATAACCTGGGAAGAGAACCCCTTTATCTTCTTCTTTGATTTTTTTAATGCCTTT
>JAGGTX010000104.1 GCA_021163525.1 Caldifarciminota bacterium | reverse complement strand
CTGGTGCATGGGTTCCAACAATAAGGATTGCAGGTAGGATTGGGCTCACAGTTTATGTCTCTCCAGGGAATGTCTCATATATGGGTGGTGAGATTACCTCTCTAAATTATTCAGATGGCACAGTATGGATGGGTTTTCTTAACAATGGAGACATCTGGTTGAAACCAAAACTTATTCTCAGGGCAATAAAACCGGATGGCTCAACAATTGTTGATAGCGCAAAACCTGTGCTGGTGCTTCCTGGTTACCAGAGGATTTTAAAGATTCCATTTCCCTTAAAAAGGGGTGATTACACCCTCCAGGTGGATGTGGATTACGGAGGAAGTTAGATACTCAGGGCGGAGAAGTCAATAAAGGTTAGATGATTTTTTTACTGGCAGCACTGACCATTGATTCAGAATATTCATTCTTCACATTTCCACAAGCAAACATCAGGACATATGTTAATAACGCCAGGTTTTTGTTTATTGAGAAGGATATCAGGTCAATGATTTATCTGGGTTCTTACAATGGATTAAAGGGTGTGAAAAAATTTTACTTTTCCGTGGATTCAACAGAATTTGCAGGAAGGGTAACCTTTGGGGATATCGGGCCGATTAGGGGATTGGGGCTTTTTAACATAACCATGCCTCTAAGCCCATCCATAACAATCGGAAGGGAGAGAGACAGAGTTTGCCATTTTGTTCCCACCTATGGTGAAAATCGTTTTTACCTTTATATGGAGGGGAAAACACCCTACATACCAATTTCCATTCTTTTTCGTATGGACACCACAATCTATTCACCTTCCAGGAATAACCTGATACTTGCAACATGGAACAGATTTATCAGAGGGAATCTCACTTGCCAGTACAAATTTGGTCTGGGATATTATGGAACACCAGGATTTAAAGCCCAATACTCACTTAATTACAAAAGGGAGAAGTTCATTTTCTTTCTCAGGGGGAGATATATTTCAAACAGGTTTGTTGATGGTTCAAACAGGTTCTTTGAGAGGGGAAGAATTGACCTGTATACAAACATGGGTTACAGATTCCCCTTTGGACTTGGCTTGAGATACGGCCTTACAATCAGCGGTGAGACATATGGTAGCCCACTCACAAAAAAGTTCTATACATCCATGAGTTATACATACAGGAGGTCACTGAATGTTAGTACCTATGGCCTCATTTCCACCGGAAAATTTGATGGTTTCTGGTGGGAGAGGGGGCTTGAAGCCACATATTTGAGAAACAAAATTGGTATTGGTATCAGGTATCTCTCATATTACAGGGGAATTAGAGGTGAGACTTTTGACATCACTGGAAAGTTTTTCCCGTTTACGGGTTCTTTTCTTTATTTTACATTGGGTAGAAGGTCATACCTTTCAAGTGGGCTTGTAATGTTTGGAGGAGCAAACCTACCACTCAGGCCAGATTTGAGGATGAATATAAACTTTATTTCAAATAATGGATTGAATGCTGGAATGAGGCTAACCTATAAACCATACAATTGGCTTATGTTTCTTCTCCGTGTCCATGGTGATTTTCCATACAGGGGACTGAGCGGTGGGTTTAATATAAACACCCGCATGGATATGGAAAAAACGGGGTTCTGTT
This sequence comes from Caldifarciminota bacterium, assembly GCA_021163525.1. GTDB lineage: Bacteria > Hydrothermota > UBA3072 > UBA3072 > B12-G15 > B12-G15. The sequence continues at coordinate 1,002 of JAGGTX010000104.1, read as the reverse complement.
TTGTTTATGGTTCTGTTTATTCGGACAACAATGATAATGGTGTTTTTGAAGAGGGAGAACCTGTTATAAGGGATGTCCAGATAGTGCTTGATGGTGAAAAGAAGGTTTCGGTTGGGAGGGATGGTATTTACAGGATTGGATTTGTAAAGCCAGGGAAACACTCCCTGAGCATATCATTTGGTAACCTTCCTGCCTATATGGGGACAAAGAAGAAGAGAATTACCTTTGAAATAAAGAATTTCAACATAAAGAGGATAGACATTCCCATTGTTGGTCTTGGAAGGGTTTCAGGAAGGGTTTTCCATGATAGAAACAGGAATGGGGTTCTTGATGAAGGAGAGGAGGGTATTCCCAATGTTGTTATAATGCTTTCAGGAACAGACCTGTTCACAATGAGTGACAGGGATGGCAATTACAGGATAGAGAATGTCCCTCCTGGTATGTTCAGGATAAGATTGAAAAACCTTCCACCTGATTTTGAACTCTCCATAAAAAACCTCATTTTGTATGCTGCATTAAGACCAAGGGCACATCAGACAATAGACATAGGGCTTGCAAGGAGGCAGAGGCCCATAAGGATAAAGAGATTCTGATGTCTTAAATTTTTTACATGTCCCCCGGTTTTAACATATATTTATATAATAGCCGATTGATTTTCAATATAATAAATCTGGAATAAAAATTTTATACCTGGTGGTGGAGGTGAAAAATGGGTGTTTTATTGATGTTGTTCTGGGTTGTAAATACTGGTAATTCTTCTGCCTCTGCCACGGCGAGGCTGCTCTTCATCTTTCCTGATAAGGATTCTGTTTGTCAGTATCAGGAGGAGGATTTTATTGATTCATTGTCTTCTGATGTGGATACCATGAAAACAGTGAGGCTTTATGTGGATTCAGTGTATTTTGAGATAAAGTTAAGAGAGGATACGCCTGATTCCCTCATTGATGACATTTGTGAAGGGATTCTGCATAAAATTTTGGACAGTTCAGATGCTTCTAATAT
>JAGGTX010000030.1 GCA_021163525.1 Caldifarciminota bacterium | reverse complement strand
TCCTGCAAAGGTGCCAGATGGGTATGGTGGATTCAATTCAGTGATAACATTGAAGCAGGATGGAACCATTGTATTTGGTGAGGAAAGCCCTTATCCATCTGGTGTTCCTGTTGTGGATAAACTCAAGTCAGAGGGTGAGCCCGTTTACTTCACAATTGTCTGGCATCAGCATCAGCCACTTTATTATAAGGAGAATGGAAAGTATATGGTGCCCTGGGTGAGGCTGCATGCTATTAAGGACTACTATGATATGGCAGAGTATGCAGATAAATACAATGTTCACTTTGTTGTTAATTTAACCCCCTCCCTCCTTGTTCAGATAGAAGACATCAGGGATATGATGAACAGGGGAGAGATACCAGATGTCTATATGGAACTCACAATGAAACCTGCAGATGAATTAACAGATGAGGATAAGAGATTTATTATTTCAAACTTCTTCAGTGCAAACTGGGATAATATGATAAGGGTTCACAAAAGATATGGGGAACTCCTTGATAAGAGGGTGATGAAGCCGGATGGTGGTATTGATTTTAAAGCCACAATGAAACACTTCACTGTTCAGGACTACAGAGACCTTCAGGTATGGTTCAACCTTGCATGGTTTGACCCTGAATTTCAGGAAGGAGAGGTGAAACTTCCTGATGGTGGAGTGGTGAGTGTGAAATCCCTTATGAACAAGGGTGAGAATTTTACAGAGGAGGATAAAAAAATACTCTTTGAAGCGCAGAGAAAGATAATAAATGCAATCATACCACTCCATAAAAAACTTCAGGATGAGGGAAAGATAGAGGTTACCACAACCCCATTTTACCACCCCATTCTTCCCCTTGTTTACAACACAGATATTGCAAGGGTTTGTATGCCAGGGGCAGGACTTCCATCAACCTTTTCATATCCTGTTGATGCGGAAGAACACGTGAAGAGGGCAGTGGATTACTATGAAAAACTCTTTGGCAGGAAACCAATGGGTATGTGGCCAGGAGAGGGTTCTCTATCTGAGGATGTTATCCCTATCTTTAAGAAATATGGTGTTGAATGGGTTGCAACAGACGAGGGAAACCTTCAGAGGTCTATTGGTGTTGACAGATTGACACCAGAGAAACTTTTCAATCCATATATGTTCAATGGGGTTTACATTATTTTCAGGTTGAGAGACCTTTCTGATGCCATTGGATTCAGATACCAGAAGATGAAGGGTGTTGATGCTGCAAATGACCTTATTTTGAGACTGCATGAGTTCCAGAAGAAACTCAATGGGAAGGGCAGGTTTTTGATAACCCTGATACTTGATGGTGAGAATGCATGGGAGTGGTACAGGCATGATGGCAGGGAATTTCTTGATGCCCTTTACTCACAGCTTGAAAGGGCTGATTTTGTGATGACAACCACTGTGAAGGATTACATTATAAACACCGAAACCCCTTATACACTTGATAAACTGTGGCCCGGTTCCTGGATAAATTCGGATTTCAATATATGGATAGGTGAACCCCAGGAGAATACTGCATGGGAGTATCTGAAGAGGGTGAGGATTGATTTTGAAAAGATGAAACATGGGCAGATAGAGGACAGGGTGGAGGAGGCATACAGGAACATACTTGCAGCAGAGGGCTCGGACTGGTTCTGGTGGTATGGGAATGACCAGAACTCACTGATGGATAATGGCTTTGACAGAATGTTCAGGGCTTACCTGAAAAATGTTTACAGGGCATTTGGTAAAAAACCACCATCTTTTCTTGACTTGCCCGTAATGTAGTGTAAGGTAATGAAAAAATCAAGGAGGAATGATGAATGAAAAGTTTGGATACCAGAAAAACCTGAAAGCAGGTGAGGTTCTCTTCAGGGAGGGGGATGTTGGGGATGAGATGTATCTAATAAAGTCAGGACAGATAAGGATAACCAAGTCCATAGGCGATGAGGAGAAAACCCTTGCCATTCTTAAAGAGGGAGACTTCTTTGGTGAGATGGCTGTTTTAGACCGGTCTCCACGTTCTGCCTCTGCAGTTGCACACACAGATTGTGAATTGATTATTGTTGACAGGGAGGCATTTCTGAAACAGGTGAGGGAGAACCCCTTCATAGAGTATGTGATTGAGACCCTCACACAGAGGTTGAGGCAGACGGATGAGATGCTGAAGTTTATGTACATACAGAATGAGGAAAAAAGGCTCGTTTCATTTATTCTTACAAAGGCAAAGTCACAGGGTAAAGAAACACCTGATGGGATTGATTCAGGTGTGCCAGCATCACCTGATTCAATATCAGGGATGATAGGGGTAGATACGGAAAAGATAACAAAGGTCCTCAATACACTTGTGAACAATAGTTTGATTTTATTAAAGGGTAATATAATAATCAAGAATATAGAGATGCTTGAGAGGTATCTTGATTACCTTGACCTGAAGGAGAAGTTTGAAAGGTGAGGGTTCGTTTAATTCAGCATACACCCGAACCGCTCAGAACCCTCTATGTTGCTGCAAGGACCTGTTATTCACCAGCAGGTCCTTTGAGTATTGAGGAGGCCACACGGGAGAAGATGGAATCATTGATTGAGAAGGTCTTCATTTCAGGGCACGAATCAATTCTTGAACATGTGAGTTTCACATTTGGGATTGAGGGTGTATCAAGGGCTTTAACACATCAACTTGTGAGGCACAGGATTGCTTCCTTTTCCCAGCAGAGCCAGAGATATGTGAAAATTGAAGAAGGGGTTGTTGTTCCTCCATCCATAAAAAGGAGTAGAGAGGCAATGGAACTATTTCAAAAAGGAATAGATCATGCCTGGGAGATTTACAGGGGATTACTTGAAATGGGAATAAAAAAGGAGGATGCAAGGTTCATTCTTCCCAATGCCACTCCTTCAAGCATAGTTATGACAATGAATTTAAGGGAATTGATTCATACTTCTGGTTTGAGGCTTTGTTTCAGGGCACAATGGGAGATAAGGATGCTTTTCACATATATAAAGAGAGAGGTTAAGAAGGTGGACAGATTTCTTGCAGACTTCCTCCAGCCAAGGTGCATTCATCTTGGTTACTGCCCTGAGAAGAAGACCTGTGGATTGAGACCGCTAAAAAGGGAGGTGATAAAGGATGATTAAAGTGAGGTGGATAGATGGGATGAAGTTTTATGCTGTTGGAGATTCTGGTCATGGTGTTCTTCTGGACACCTCCCCTGATGTTGGAGGTGATGATACTGCTGCAAGACCCATGGAATTCTTCCTGTTTTCGCTTGGTGGATGCACGGGCATGGATGTTGTTTCCATATTGCGAAAGATGAGGGTAAAACCTGATGAATTCTGGATGGAGATCACATCAGAGAGAAGACCAGAGCATCCAAAGTATTACACGGATGTGAAGATAGTTTATCATTTCAGGGGGAGAGACCTTCCACTTGGGAAAATAGAGAAGGCTGTGGATTTGTCGCAGAACAAGTACTGTTCTGTATCAGCGATGATTAAGAAGTTTGCCAATCTCTCATATGAGATTGTTTTGCACCAG
>JAGGTX010000191.1 GCA_021163525.1 Caldifarciminota bacterium | reverse complement strand
TCCATTGATGAAGAATGGCAGAACATTGGTGAGAAAAGGATGCAGGTTGAGGAATTGAGGTCTGAGCTTTCAAAGTTAACTGTGGAACTTGAAGACAAAAAGAAGGAACTTGAAGAGGTTAAAAAGGCAATAGAAGAAGGAAAGACTGCCGTTTCAACAGCAAAGAGTGAGGAGGAGGCATTACTTGACAGTGTTGTGAGTGAAAGTAATATTGATGCAAGGATAGAGGAGAAGAAGAGGCAGGAGGTGGAACTCACCCAGAGAATTGTTGCAAAGAGGAGGGAGGAAATTGCACTTTCCGCAAGGGTTGAGGCAAAGAGAAAGGAACTCATTGAACTTGAAAGAAAGATTGAGGAACTGAGGGGGAAACAACAGGGGTAATATGAGCAGGTATAATTTCAAAGAGATTGAGGAATTTTCCCAGGAGCGGTGGAAGAAGGCAAAAATCTACAAAACTCCTGAAAATCCAGAGAAAAAATTCTATTTACTTGAGATGTTCGCATATCCTTCTGGGGATATGCACATTGGGCATACAAGGAACTATGTAATAGGTGATACTGTCTGGAGATACAAGAAGATGCAGGGGTATGACCTTTTACATCCATTTGGATGGGATGCATTTGGGCTTCCTGCTGAACAGGCAGCAATAAAAAGGGGAGAAAGTCCTAAAAAATGGACATATGGAAACATTGCCACATCAAGGAATACACTGAAGAGGCTTCAGATAAGTTACGACTGGGACAGGGAGATAATTACAGCAGAACCAGAATACTACAGGTGGAATCAATGGCTCTTTCTGAAACTCTTTGAAAAGGGGCTTGTTTACAGAAAGAAATCCTTTGTAAACTGGTGTGATTCCTGCAAAACAGTCCTTGCAAATGAACAGGTTATAGGTGGAGAGTGCTGGAGATGTGGGACATCCGTGAGAAAGAAAGAGATGGAGCAGTGGTTCATAAGAATAACCGCCTATGCTGAAAGGCTGCTGAACGATATAGATAAACTTGAGGGGTGGCCTGAGAATGTAAAAATCATGCAGAGGAACTGGATTGGAAGGAGTGAAGGTGCAGAGATTGACTTTTACACAGAGGATGGATACAAACTTCCTGTATTCACAACAAGACCCGATACACTCTTTGGTGTAACCTTCATCTCAATAGCTCCAGAACACCCATATGCCAGAGGTATTGATAAAGAAGAGGTTAAAAAATATATAGATAATGCTTTAATGATGAGTGAGATAGAGCGTCAAAGTGAAGAAAGGGAAAAAACGGGTGTGCCAACTGGGAAGTTTGCTATACATCCATTCACTGGTGAGAAGATAGAGATCTGGGTTGCTGATTATGTTCTTGCTTCATATGGGACCGGAATTGTAATGGGCGTGCCTGCACATGACCAGAGGGACTTTGAATTTGCAAAGAAGTACAATATCCCCATAAAGGTTGTAATAATGCCACCTGATCAAGGTTTAAGCCCTGATACCATGGAGATGGCATATGAAGGGCACGGAATGATGGTGAATTCTGCTCAGTTCAATGGGCTTGACTCTGAACTTGGCAAGAAAAAGGTTATTGAAGCACTTGAGAAAGTAGGGAAGGGTAGGGGTAAGGTTACATACAGATTGAGGGACTGGCTCATATCAAGGCAGAGATACTGGGGAACACCTATACCAGTTGTCCATTGTGAGAAATGCGGAATTGTTCCCGTTCCAGAGGAGCAACTTCCTGTTCTGTTACCACCCGAAGAGGAGGTCAACTTCATACCAACTGGTCGTTCACCCCTTGAGGATGCCAGAGATTTTTATCATACTAAATGTCCAAAATGCGGTGGTCCTGCACACAGGGATGCTGATACAATGGATACATTTGTTGATTCCTCCTGGTATCACCTGAGGTACTTTGACCCCCACAATGACAAAGAGATATTCTCAAAGGAAGAGGCAAGGAAATGGCATCCAATAGACCTTTATATAGGTGGCGTTGAACATGCCACAGGCCATCTGATATATTTCAGGTTCATGACAAAATTCCTCTATGACCTGGGATACCTTGATAGCGATGAACCAGCACTTGCTTTATTCAATCAGGGTATGGTTATGGATGAGAAGGGTGAAGTAATGTCTAAATCAAAGGAGAATGTTGTAAGTCCCATAGGCCTTATAGAGAGGGTGGGGGTGGATGCAACAAGGATTGCAATACTCTTTGCAGCACCACCAGAAAGAGACCTCCTCTGGTCAGAGAAGGGGGTTAAGGGTGCTGAGAGATTTCTTTCCAGGATTTACAATCATTTCATGCCTTATATAGACAAGAAAAACCCTGAACCTGATAAAAAAGACCCATTATACAGGGGGATAGAAAAGACCAAGAAGATTGTGACAGAGGACCTTGAGCATATGAGATTCAATACAGGTATTGCGGCCCTTATGGAGATGTTGAACCAGATAACAGCATATCCTTCCAGGGATTCTGAGACTTATGTTTATGTAATTCAAGAATTTACAAAGATTCTTGCCCCATTTGCACCACATCTTGCAGAGTTTCTCTATGCAAAGTTTGGTGAAAAACAGAGTATTTTCCTTGAAGCGTGGCCATCTTATCACGAAGATGCAGTTAAGGAGGAGATTGTAACCGTTGTTGTTCAGGTTAATGGGAAGGTTCGTGCAAGGCTTGAGATTGAAAGGAATACATCAGAAGAGGAAGTTATAAAATCTGCACTTTCCCATGAGAATGTGAAAAGGCACATAGACGGGAAAGAAATCAGGAAGACAATTTACATCAAAAACAAGATTCTCAACATTGTAGCTAGATAATAAAAACCACCTGAATGAGACAAACTCCACCCTAAAAGATTATTCAATACAATGTCTGATAATATATATTATGTAAACTTCACCATACATAAGGTTAAAAGGTTATTTGTGATTATTCATTGTTTTCTTAACGGGTATGTATTCAACACCCTGACTTACCCTTGTTGGCTGTGGATACAGTGTCATGAGCTGGTATATTTCCTTTGGCATATCACTTGATACACTCAAGCCAAGTTCTTTTGCTTCGTCAAAGGTTATTGGGTGGTCGTGCGTCCATTTACCCGATGAAAGAAGTCTGGCAACCTTTTTCGCCCTCTTATCCTCCATCTTCCCTTTTAATAATTCATAGGCAGCCTTTTCAATCTGCTTGATCGCCTTCTCCCCTATATCCGCAAGTATCAGTGTCCTATCCTCAACCTGACTCATCTTCTTCTTTTTTATCACATTGAGAATAGAAG
>JAGGTX010000056.1 GCA_021163525.1 Caldifarciminota bacterium | reverse complement strand
TTGGAGATATTTCACAGATAGAAAAAGGGCTATCTTATAAATCTGATGAATTATCAGAAGATGAAAAAGAAGGAGAAATATTCATCACACTGAAAATATTTCAACGGGGTGGTGGATTTAGACCTGAATATAAATATTATATTGGTAATCGATACAAAAGAGAACATATAACATATGATGGTGATCTGGTAATTGCACTTACAGATATGACTTCTGATGCAAGAGTTGTAGGAGCACCGGCTTTGGTCATATTGCCACCAGATAAAACAAAGGGAATATTATCATTGGATGCTGCGAAGTTGATGATCCCTGACCATATCAAAGATTATCTTTATCTTTGTTTAAAAGAATCACAGGAAGAAAACGCTACTTTCGCAAATGGGGTAAATGTTCTTCACCTAAATTTAGCTTTGTTCAAAAAAGGAAAATATATTTTACTTCCTCCCACCCACATCCTCCAGCGTTTCCATGAACTTGTGGAACCGATGTTTAGGAAAATCATCCTCAATCAAAAGGAGATTATGATTCTGCAAAAGGCAAGGGATGCCCTCCTGCCAAAACTCGTATTTGGGAAATTAAGGGTGGTGGAGATATGAATGCAAAACTTACAGAAGATTACATGGTAGAGAAGGCAGTTATAAACTGGCTTAAAGGGCAGGGTTATTCATACATTCACGGTTCAGAATTAAGCCCTGATAACAATGAAAGGGAATCCTACAGGCATGTTGTGCTTAAAAGACGGTTCATTTCTGCAATAAAGAGAATAAATCCCTGGATTGATGATGAAATAGCAGAGGAAGTTTACAAGAAGGTTGTGGATATTCCTCATCCTGATTTTGAAATTAAGGGCAAAATATTTTATGACTACCTGACAACAGGAGTAAAAGTAACTCTGAAAGAAAGTAGAGATGGTAGGGCAAGACTGGTTAAAATCATGGATTTTGAAAACCTTGAAAATAACGAATTTCTCGTTTCTAATCAATTTACAGTAGAATATCAATATGAAAAGGATATGTATAGAAGGCCAGATATTGTGGTTTTCATAAATGGTTTACCAATATCTGTCTTTGAATTAAAAAGTTTCAATGCCAATGAAACTGCAAAGGATGCCTATTATGAGCACAAGATAAAAATGAAAGATATTCCTCAACTTTACATGTATTCCCAGATTCTCGTAGTAAGCGATGGGCTTGAAACCAAGTATGGTTCTCCGTTGAGTGATTGGGAAAGATTTTTTATCTGGGAAGGGGTTAATAGTGACGACGATGTTGAAATTGAAGAACTTGATGAGGTGCATTACAGATATAAGTTTGAAGGAGAAGAAATAACATCATTGGAGTTGTTGCTAAAAGGTTTATTCAGGAAGAATCATTTATCTGAGTTTCTGGAGGACTTCATTTTCTATCTTAAATCAGGTGAGACCTATCATAAAATGATTGCAATGTACCACCAATTTTTTACGGTAAAGAAGGCAATTAACCGAACCTTGAAATGCGTCCTTGAAGGCAATAAACCAGAGGATAGAAGAATAGGCGTTGTCTGGCATACTCAGGGCACTGGCAAATCCTTTACCATGCTTTTATATGCACGCAAGACACTAAAACTCAGTGGGCTTCAAAATCCCCTCCTTCTTTTTATCACAGACAGAAAAAATCTGGACGAGCAGTTGTATGGGCTTTTTTCTCAATTAAGTGTTGCCAGACATATAAAATCAATAAAGGAATTGCAGGAGGCTGTGAAGACAAGCAGTGGTGGTATTCTTATTGCCACAATCCAGAAATTTGGTAAGAAGAAGGAAGAAGAATATCCCTTCCTAACTGATAGAAAAAATATAATTGTTGTTGCCGACGAAGCCCACCGTACCCAATATAGGGAACTTGCCCAGAATCTGAGGCATGCCATACCAAATGCCTCTTTTATGGGATTTACTGCCACTCCAATAGAACTTGAAGACAGGGATACTTATCTTGTTTTTGGTTCACCAATCAGCATTTACTCAATGGATAAAGCACGCAAGCACAAAGTGGTTGTTCCTATTTATTATGAGGCAAGGCTTTCAAACCTTCATTTAACAAATGAGTTTATTGACGAGGAGTTTGAGGAAATTTCTGAATTTATGAGTGATGAAGAAAAAGAATCTGTAAAAAAGAAGTTTGCACGACTTGAAAGATTAATATTAACTCCTGAAAGGATGGAAAAAATCGCCACAGACATTATAGACCATTTCAACAAACGAACACAGGATATTGAAGGTAAAGCAATGATTGTCACTATATCAAGGAAAGTGGCTGTTGAGATGTATAAATTAATTTCTGCAATGAGCAATGCCCCTTCAATTGCTGTGGTTATATCAGGAAGTAGGCAGAAGGACCCTGAAGATTTTCATCCCCACATCAGGAATAAAAAACAACTGGATAGTCTCCTTAATGATTTCAAAAATCCAGAGAGGGACCCCAAAATGGTAATTGTGGTGGATATGCTTTTAACGGGTTTTGACATTCCCTGCTTACACACAATGTATTTTGACAAACCTATGAAGGGTCATTCCCTTGTTCAGGCAATCGCACGTGTAAATAGAGTTTTTAGAGATAAACCCGGCGGTTTGATTGTTGATTATATTGGAATCGCTGATAACTTGAGAAAATCTTTACAGATTTATACAGTGGAAACAACGGAAAATATTTTAAGTGATATTAGAAAAATTGTTGA
>JAGGTX010000158.1 GCA_021163525.1 Caldifarciminota bacterium | reverse complement strand
TTGGTGGCAAATATATACGCATCTTTTAAGTCACCATAGGTATCAAGATAAACTATAACTGCATCATCACCAAAAAGTTTGTCCCTTTCTGTGAAATTTGCCCTTACTTTTGACATATCATTTTCATCACACTTAAAAGCAATATACAAATATTTATCATCAAAACCAACAAAAACCTCTGTTTTAACGGGTGGTTTTGTGTTTTCTTTTGGGAGAAATTCAGTAAAGTTTCTCAATTTTTTAGCCAGGGAATATTCCCCATCACCAACATAACCATCAATTATGGGTGAATGAGTAAGATTGGGCAGAACTACTGTAAGGTCTTCATTAGAATTCGGTTCCCAGCTGTTATTTAATGGATTTGAAAAGATTAAAACAATCAAAAAGGCATTGTAAAACATATCACCTCCTCTGTTTTTGGTTTTTGTTTGATTTACACATACCTCATATACCTTGTGTATAAAAACTTATTCCTTTTCAACAAAAGGTATCCTGTAATGTAAAAAAGTAAACCTATCAAAAGGAGTGATGTTTTGGGAGTAACCCATGCCCCTTCCTGATGGTGAAAAGTGAGATAGAAAGGATTTATAAACCTGTAAACTCCAAACCAGCCTATACTGCTCTGGATATCAGGAAGAATCCAGAAAGCAGAGATGAGGATAACAAGGATTAGCCCTATTATCGGTCTACCTGTTAATGATTCATTAAGGACAAGAATTCCAGAGAAGAAGAGAAGATTGGATAAATAAGTAAATGGATATAGAATTGGATTCATAATGAAGAGCCACCTAAAAAATATCAGGAGTAAACACAGTGCAGTGAGCCATGCCAGAAAATTCTTCTTAACCTCACTTTTAAATATGGTAAGAATTCCCATAGGAATCTTTGCAATCACTTCCATAAGGTTTACATCCCTCACCTCATTAAAGATTCCTGCAATGGATATTGATAGTATTAAGGGGTATACTGTCTCAAATACCCAGAAGCCCATCACAGCTCTTTCCATTCTTAAATTCTTCCCAATGCTTCCACCAAACACAATAAGTATGGCACAGATTATCCAGCAGATTGAAGACCATGTGGTCTTTATTTTATCAAAGAGTCCTGTTTGGAGCAGTTTCAGAATGGCAAGTAAGATAAATAGACAGAGAAAAATGAGGAAATTGCTCATTAGAGCATACCATAAAACAAGGAAAAGAATGAATGTTACCACTTCTCCTGAAACAGTGAGACTGAGAAAAAATAAAAGAAGTAGTGAAGGAAGAAGGTATATAAATGGCTTTATAAGATTTTCTTCAAGAACCAGCTGAATAAATTCTCTATCTGGTGGCACAATGTCAAAGATAAACCTCTCAATGATTACTATGATTATTGAAATTATCAGTAATACCAGAAATAAAATAAGGGCAATGTACAACCTTGAAAGGAACATTTTCAATCTTCCATAAGGGATATTCCTCAAATACTCCTTATCTTTTTCAAGCAAAACAATATCTCCAAACAGTAAAAAAACAGCTACAGGGAAGAATATGTATGCGTTCATACTTTTCAATGCAGCACCTGTTGCAGTGATAAGATAAATACTACCCTGATAGAAGTAGGGAGAGATGGAAAAACAATAGAAGTAAAATAAAAGGAAGAGAAGGAATACCTTCCACGGTCTTATAATTTCCCTGAAAATAAGGATGAATCTATTCACCATGTTTTATCCCCAGATAGTAAAGGTCTTCAAGGGTGGGAATAACCTGTTTGAGATTTTTTAAAGGGAGGTCAGAATAAACCCTTATGCACATGTTTTCACCTTCGTTCTTAATCCTCAGGACCTCGTATCTACCTTCTATTTCTTCCATGTTTTTATGGGAAGTTGTGACCTCATAAACCTTACCTTCAATATTCTTCAAAAGCTCATCTATCCTGCCATCCATGATGATTCTTCCCCTATGTATAATTATAACCCTGGAACAGAGGTTCTGGACCTCGCTTATTATGTGGGTTGAAAAGAGGACTATCTTTTCCCGTGAAATCTTTGTGATTACCTTCATAGCCTTCAGCCTTTCAATTGGGTCAAGACCAGTAAAAGGTTCATCAAGTATAAAAAAATCAGGGTCGTTTAATAGACACATAGCCATTCCAACCCTCTGTATCATTCCACCTGAACAACGGGATAAGGGTCTGTTTTTGTAATCCTCAATCCCGAATATTTCCATAACATCTTTTAATCTACTCTTTTCAAAACCTTTTCCATAATAAAGGTAACCTATCCTTCCAAGAAACTCCTCTGGTGTAAGAGTTTTATAAACCCCAAACCTCTGGGGAAGGTATCCTGTTCTCCTCCTGTATTCATTCAATCCAAACTTCTCCAATGGTGAACCATTAACAAGAATCCTGCCAGATGTCTGAGGAAATACAGTGGCAATAATCCTGAGAAGTGTGGTCTTTCCTGCTCCATTGGGTCCCAAAAGCCCAATTGGTCCTTCACCCCTTTTTATGCAGATAGAAATATTCTTTAAAGCAGTGAACCCATTTCTAAACCTTTTTTCAATCCTTTCTAATTTCACCTCATCAATCATTCCTTTTCCCCCTTATGATTTCATTCCTTTTGCATTGAATTTCTGTGTCTGCTATGTAAATCCTTCCCTTCAATGAGCCTTTCAATACAAGTTCTATCATCCCATCTCCGTCAATATCCCCTGCAAGAAGGTATCCTGCACCGTCAAAATCATCATCTATCTTTGTCCTCTCAACAAGGCTTCCATTGAAATCCAGAATATAAATGTTTCCCTTTGCATCAACAGTGAGTATGAGCCCTGGATCTCTAAGGACAAGGGGTGGCTCACCAGTTTCTCCCTCTGTCTTAAATTCCCATATCCTCTGCATTGTCTTTTTTTCAACACAGGAGAGAATACCCTCATGTGTTTCAATCAGAATTCTATCTTTGTCCATTTCTCGGATTGAATTTATAACAAGACCTTTTGAGACAGATACCATATTCAGAATTTTTCCTTTGTTGTTAATGACAAGAAGATCACCTATCATTGTTCCTGCATAGAGGGTGTCATGGACAAAATCCATGCTGCTTACAATGCGTGGAGCAGGTAAGAGGCCAAGGATTACAAAATTCTTCATACCCAATCCCACTTCCCAGAGGTTGTCGCCATTTTCGGGGTTGCAGCAGATGATTGAATTACCGTGTCTTCCGGCCTGCACATAGAGTTTTCCCTTAAATATCCTGTAAACAAGGGCATCAGTGTTTGGTATAGGATTAAATTTTACTGCGTTTTTTAGTTCCATGGTTATCGGCTCAAAGAGGGAGAACCAGTATTTCTGGTAAAATAAAATTAAACTATCATTATGAATATCATAAATTGGAGGACCTTCCAGTTTAAGCCTCTTCAAAACTTCGCCCTTCATGTTGTATAAATAGACATTCCCATCTCTATCCCCCACAAGTACCAGTGAATCTTCCACAATAGAAAACCCATAGTAAAGCTGGCTATCAATCATTACATCCATCACTTTTTCCCTGTTTTGAAATATCATAAGCCGCCCTCTTTCTTCTCTATCCTTGTTGTAATAAAAACACCCGAGCAATAAAAAAATTTCACCATCCACCGAGCACAACTTTGGGAATATTTGTGCTTTTTCTCCCTGAGGAATATCCAGATCCACAAATTTTTCAAAGGTTAAATTGAATACAAAAAGTATGGCCAAAGCAGAGGGTACCATTCAATTTTTCCTTCTTATGCCAGGTCAACGAAACAGCTATCTACCTCTGGACAGTGCCCTCTATCTAACAGAGTACAATAATCGTAAGTTGAGCAAGATTTTGCTTTTACATATGTATCAGGTTGATCATTATTGATCAATACGAAGTCATCTCCCATTTAAAACCCCCTTTTTATGTA
>JAGGTX010000133.1 GCA_021163525.1 Caldifarciminota bacterium | reverse complement strand
TTTTCCTTGCCACTGCCATCTTTGCATCCCATTCGTATGCACCAGGAATGCCCTTACCAATATCACCAATGTGGGCTGCTATTCTTGCAGTTATAACCCCTTCTTTAACCTCATCCTTTGTGGGCAGGCCAAGATGTTCGGAAGGGGTTACATAACACAGGAAATCTGCCCCATAATAGGCTGCCATTGCCCCACCTATGGCAGATACGATATGGTCATAACCTGGAGCAATATCTGTAACAACAGGCCCAAGCACATAGAATGGTGCACCATGGCATAGTTTCTTTTCCATCTGGATATTCATCTGGATTTCCTGAACGGGAATATGGCCCGGTCCTTCAATCATTACCTGGACCCCCGCCTTTAATGCCCTCTGCTGGAGTTCCCCAAGTAAAATAAGTTCGTGGAATTGAGACCTGTCTGATGAATCAACAATTGCACCGGGCCTGAATCCATCACCAAGGCTCAGAGTAATTTCATACTCCCTTGCTATCTCAATAAGTTCATCAAAGTATTCATACAAGGGATTTTCTTTCTTATTGTACAGCATCCAGACAACCGTGAATGTTCCACCCCTGGAAACAATATCCATTACCCTTCCTTCGTTTCTGAGTCGTTCAAAAGTGGATAAGGTAACCCCAACATGGACTGTCATGAAGTCAACACCATCCTTTGCCTGTTTTTCAATAACAGAAAAGATGTCGTCTTTTGTCATGAATACGATTCCACCCTTTTTATCCACTACCTCTATTGCTGCCTGATATATGGGGACTGTTCCAAGTGGGACATTCGTATGCTTTATAATCTCTTTTCTTATGCCATCAATGTCACCACCAGTGCTCAAATCCATTATAGTATCGGTTCCTGCTTCTTCTGCTACCCTTGCCTTCTCAATTTCAATGTTTACATCCGCAAGGTCAGTGGATGAACCAATATTTGCATTGACCTTTGTTTTCAATCCCTCACCAATGGCACAGATTTTTTCTATGCTTCTGTTCCTGTTGAGTGGGATGACAATCCTTCCATTTGCAATGCCATCCCTTATATACTCAGGGCTTCTTCCTTCCCTTTCAGCAATGCTCCTCATCTCTTCTGTTATCTTTCCAGCCCGTGCCTTTTCAATGAGTGTCATTCTGTCCTCCCCTGTATAAAGTTTTCTGGATTTTCAGGTACACCATCCACATCCACCTCATAATATAACATGGGGAAGGGTGTTCTGCCAGTTCTACCGACCTCCCCGATTTTTTCTCCTCTTACAACCCTTTGACCACCCTTGACATCAATGCTTTTAAGGTGGCCATAGATTGTTTTGTATTTTTTGTTATGTGTGATTTCCACGAAGTTTCCCAGGTATAAATCCTTACCAGTCTTTGAAACAATACCGTTTGCTGTTGCCACCACCTCTGTTCCCTCTGGAGCAGCAATACCTATCCCATTGCTCTTTTTCCACCTTTCTGTATATAAATCCCAGGATTTCCCAAACTTTTTCACGATAATTCCACCCACAGGTATGATTGAGGGTATGTTTTTCCCCTTTTCTCTGACTATCTCCAGTGCCTTTTTCAATATCTGTTCTGTCATTCCGGCTTCAACAAGCAGGGAGTCCACATCCATGTGCTCTGTTCCTGCTTCTATTTTTTCAGGCACAGAAAATTTATACTTTTTCAGTATTCCCTTCTGTTTCTTCTTTAATGATTCAAGTTCATTGTTAAGCGAATCAACCCGGGATTTGAAAACCAGGAGTTTTTCCTTCAGGAGTCTGTTGTCCTCTTCCATCTCAGGTATGGTTGTTACATCAACATAATAGGACAGATTCTTTAAAAATATAGATGCTGCTATCACTATTCCAAGAAGCAGAAGAAGAAAAAAAAGCACAGGAAATCTGAAGGCCTTTGTTTTTTCTTCAGGATGGTGTGGAACAATGAAGAATTTAATCTTTCTTTTCACCATAGATGTAATTCCTGAGTTTGTCCAGTGCTCTATTTCTCAATTGCCTCACCCTCTCCCTTGAAAGCCCCATCATCTTTCCAATATCCTCAAGGGTGTGTGGATTCTCTCCATCAATGCCAAAATACAGACGAACAATATCCCTTTCCCTTGGATTCAGGTATTGCATTCCATGTTTTATAAGTTCAATAAACCTCTTTCTGAAGAAGACCTCTTCGGGTGATTCAACACTTTCGTCCTTCATAACATCCTTGTAACTCAAACTGTCTGTATGCTGGATTTCATCATCAAGGGAGATGTCCTGCCTTGCCACATTCATAGCCTCAATGATTTCCTCAGGTTTAACCCCGAGTTCCTTTGCTATCTCCTCAACGGTTGGTTCTCTACCAAGGTTCTGGCTCACCTTACTTTCTGCCTTGGCAACCTTTATAATTTTTCCCGCCCTGCTCATTGGAAGTCTGTACGATTTTATGTGTTCTGTTACAGCCTTCATGATGGATTGCTTAATCCACCAGACCGCGTATGAAAGGAATCTAACCCCCTTCCTTTCATCGTATCTTTCCGCCGCCTTAACAAGCCCAAGATTTCCCTCATTTATGAGGTCAGAGAGGGGGGTGCCAAGGTTCTGATATGCCTTGGCAACGCTCACCACAAACCTCAGGTTTGA
>JAGGTX010000122.1 GCA_021163525.1 Caldifarciminota bacterium | reverse complement strand
ATTTCCCCTTTAATTTTTCCATCTCAAAACCCTTGATCTTCTTATTTCCCCATGTCTTTTCTCTATTACCCTCTCTAATTACTCTCAACCTCCAGCATGAATCCCCTTAATGCAGGATTGAGGATAAAATTTCCCTTGTTCTTTTGATAAAAAAAGAAGGAAAACAAAGCAAAATTTATTCTCTGTAACCATTTTATTTTCTGAATGTTAAGGAAAAATAGAAAAATCCTGAAATTCATAAATACATAAATACATGCACCGTCCCCCCCTATTGACAAATTGTAAAAACTATATATTTTTATTACAAAGGGTCAATAAATATATGTACTTTAATTTTTAAAAGTTAAACATGGAGGTGTGTTTTGATGGAATTTATTAGGCATGTGGATGTTGATTGGCTTTTTGAGGATTACGATGGTGATGAGTCTCTTCGTGAAATTGTTTTTCTGTCAGGGTTTACTGGGGTTGATAGTGGCACACAGAGTGAGATTGTTGAGAGAATGGTTGACGAACTTGATTTTGAATGGGTAAAGATTTTTGACCTCTGTGAAGAATTCTCCAGAACATGGGATTGGAAATGGAGCATTAGCAAAGAACTTGTTGAGGGACTTGTAGATAAGCATGCTTCAGAAATACTTTCTATTCTTGAAACATTTTCTGATAGGTTAAAGTTTCCTGTTGTCCTTGCACTTTCAAAAGTTAAGGAGCAGGACATTCAGAAAAGTGTGGTTCCCTATCTTATTCCAAAATTGTTTTCAAAGAGAAAGGAAGGAAAATGGTATCTGGATGCAGATGTTCTCACTGCTTTCTACAATATGAGACCAGATTTATATGATAAAGAGGTTGAAGAATTGCTGAAAACGATGGACAGAGAACAAAAGGAATGGTGCGGTAATCTTTTGTTGCATTCTCCTTTACCTGAAAGTGAGAAGTTTGCTGAAATCTGTGATATACCCACTGGCCTAAAAGATGAACCCATTATAAAAAATCCTGAAAGACCAGCAGAGGTATTAATGGAGAAAAGGGATGGCTGTCTCCATCTTAAAAAAGGAGATTTGGTTGACGTAGTAGAAGGAAGTCCTTCAGGCTATTTTGTCTATGCTTTTCGGTGCTGGGATTATTCACACTGGTTTCTTGATAACCAGTTTGATATAAAGTATGTCAAAAGGAGGGTGTGATGAGATATTCTTATCTCTTAATTGTTCTGGTTTTTCTTTTCCCGGGATGCAGACACAGTAAGACTGGAACCCACTATGTGTTTTATAAGGCAGATTACCAGAGGACAGGCTGGTTCAAAACAAAAGGTGTAAAAGAACTCCACAAGGTAAAATGGACCTCCAATGCCTCAGAGATATTGACGACACCTATCATCTACAGAAATATGGTTATAATAACAGCAACAAATGGTGGCCTTATTTATTTTGTTGATATTGAAACTGGTGAACCATTGGGTTACTTAAATCTGGCATTTTATTCTAATACACCTGCCATAAGAAATGATACCTTGTTCATTCCGTCTATTGGGGCACTATATGTATTCGCCTTTGATACAAACAACCTCAAATGGGTTTGCGATGTGGATGGTGTAGAGAATCCAATCATATATAAAGATAGAATTTTTCTTCAGACAAGGGATTCTATATGTGCTGTTAAGTTTGGTATCTGGCAAAAGGTCTGGACTTTTCCAGGGGAGACGGGAGTATTTAGTTCAATGGCAATGGATAGTTCTTTACTCTTTCTAACCATAGTGGATAAATATAGAGGATATGCAAAACTTTGCTGTATTGATGCCAGCACGGGCAAGGCATTATGGCTTCAGAAAAGAGAATGTGCTTCAGAAACACCTGCTGTTGCAGATGGCATGGTCTTCATGGGTGGAAAAAATAGGTTCTTTTACTCTTTTGACGAATGGACAGGAAAAATTATCTGGAAATTTGATGCCGGTTCAGAGATTACAACTTCTGCAGCCGTAACCAGTGATGCAGTTTATTTTGGATGTATAAATAAAAACCTCTATTGCCTTGATATTCATACTGGAAAGAAAAAGTGGGTATTTCATGGTCCGGCTGAAATTACCTGTGACCCTGTATATGCTGATGGTATCGTTTATTTTGCCTGTATGCATAAATTCTTTGCACTGGATGCCCAGACTGGAAAGGTTTTGTGGACCTTTGATGCAGGGAGTTTTATAAAGGCTTCTCCCCTTGTTCATGAGGGTGTTGTATATGTTGGTAGTGTTAATGGTATATTGTATGCTTTAATGTAAGAGAGGAGGTATGATGAACAGGTTTATCCCTTATTTAATTGGCTTACTTATCATCAGTATCGGGTTAAACATTGCCCAGGCGGTTGATAGAAATTTATCCGAAAGAGAAAACTCTCAAGAGAGGATTAAGGTTATATTACCTCAGGACCCAGAATATGATGAATCTCTTTTGGAACATAAGATAAAAAATCAGAGATACAGATTTGGATTATTAAACGCTTCTCCCGATGAATACGTAAACAAAAAACTTGTTCTTTACGGGTATGCCAGCGTTGATAATTATTATAATTATGCCTATTTAGATTTTAATCTTTCTTACTATTCCGTTCTTCTTTTTGATGGCGAAGAGTATATTCATATCTATTTCCCAAAGGGTGAAAAGAACAGAAAACTGATGGAAATGCTTGCGAGAAAAGGTGTAAAGGGAATGCCTTTAAAAGTAACAGCCGTAGAGAACAAATTTTCACTTAACCAGATAGAATACCTTGCAGAAGGATTGGATTGGGAGGTGCTCAAATGATTTTTTATATTGACATATGCATAAAGATGTGATATAATTAATTTAATAAAAAATGAGACTTTCAATTATATTGAAGTCTTTAACAGAATATATGCCTGT
>JAGGTX010000036.1 GCA_021163525.1 Caldifarciminota bacterium | reverse complement strand
CATTCGCTGTAATTCTATCTATAGTTCTATGTCTTTTTACAGGAACTATTTTTATACCATTAGTGTAAATAGAATGCTTTTTCCCTTCTCGTAATAAATAAAAACCATTCTCCTCAAAATATTTTATTAACTCACGTCTTTTAACAGACAATTAAACCTCAATTGTTATTTGCTCAATAAGTGAACTTCTACCACACAGA
Source organism: Caldifarciminota bacterium (assembly GCA_021163525.1). GTDB lineage: Bacteria > Hydrothermota > UBA3072 > UBA3072 > B12-G15 > B12-G15. Next base: position 2,696 of record JAGGTX010000036.1, on the reverse strand, counting down.
ATCTCTTTCCCCTGCTCTTTATAAGCAAGAATCATCTCTTTTAGAGCATCCTTTAACATTTCCCTGCATTCCTCCAGAGTTCTGCCCTCCGTAACAACTTCAGGCCATTCTACCAGCTGTCCCATATAGCCTGACTCTATCCTTGTATATTTTGCTGTATAACTATTAATCATTCTCTCACCTCCATTCAAATATACCTTTATTCTTAAACACTGTCAAGTATTTTTAGGGGGACGTTAGGTTTTGTCAATAATCCTATGCGGCATTATTAGGGATAGGGTGGCATAATACCCCCACCCCCTCCCAGGGACGGAGGTCTAACCTGCTAATCTATATAATCTATATAAACCGTAATTTATTTTTTCTCCCTTTATCTTACTGGGAATAAAAGGGGTACACCAAATGTCAAAAAGTCAACCTCCACCTCTGCAATGAAATACCTCCTCAAGAGAAACAGGCCAATGAACTTTTATGGAAATCTGTAAAATAATACTTGACAAAAAGTTGAACTATATGTAAAATACAGTATGATAATTGAGAGAGAGGTTTTCAAGAAGATAGAGCCTTTTGTGAAGAGCAAAGAGGCCATTGTAATAACCGGGATGCGCAGGACGGGAAAGACCACGACGCTTAATTATTTTTATAACAAAATCAACTCCGGGAACAAGTTGTTTTTTGATTTAGAAAACCCAATAAACAGGATGTATTTTGAGAAGGCGAATTATGAAGAGATAAAATCCAATCTTGAGTTTATGGGTTTAGATTTCAATAAAAAGGCTTACGTTTTTCTTGATGAAATTCAGTTCATTCCTTCAATACCATCTATAGCCAAATATTTTATAGACCATTACGGAGTCAAGTTTTTTATGACAGGTTCAGCAAGTTTTTATCTCAAAAATCTTTTTTCAGAATCTCTCTCCGGAAGAAAGTATGTTTTTGAGATATACCCTTTGAACTTCAAAGAATTTTTGAAGTTTAAAAATATTTCCTTTTCTTTCGGCAAGAAAATTACGAGGGAACAATTTTTGACATTAAAACCCCTTTATGAAGAATATATGAACTTTGGAGGGTTTCCTGAAGTAGTTCTGAAGAAAAGTTTGGAAGAAAAGTTAATGGCACTCCGGGATATATTCGCTTCTTTTTTCAACCTTGAAATCGTAAATTTTGGTGATTTCAGGAGAAACGATGTTATAAAAAACTTATTGCTTCTTCTGATGGAAAGAACAGGGAGTATGGTGGATATGCAAAGGCTATCAAAAGAACTCGGGGTTTCAAGGCCTACACTATATGAGTATATTTCCTTTCTTGAAGGTGTGTATTTTATCAAAAGAATCAGGCCCTTAAGCAGGGGGAAGGGCACTGAAATCAGAAAGAGGCCAAAGATTTACATCTGCGATACAGGATTTATTAATACTTTTGTAAAGATAGATAAAGGCCGTATTTTTGAAAACAGTATCTTTCAAATACTGAATCAAAAGGGAGAACTCAATTTTTATCGGAAAAAGAGTGGTGCAGAGATAGATTTTATTCTTGATAAAGAATATGCCTATGAAGTAAAACTCTCTGGAGATGCAGGTGATTTTAAAAAACTGAAAACCCTGGCAGCGCATCTTTCCATCAAGAATTTTAAAGTAATAACGCTTAAATATACCCAGGAAGAAGGTTTTATTTACCCATTTCAGTTGTAATATCTGGGGTCAGGCATACACTTTCCACTTTTCACCCAACCCACTCATCCCCAATCCCCAACTTCACGGAGAAGGGTTATCCCATGAGTTTTACAAGGAGTGCCTTCTGTGCATGCAGTCTGTTCTCTGCCTCATCAAGCACAACAGAGTGGGGACCATCAAGCACATCGTCGGTTATTTCCTCCCCCCTGTGTGCAGGAAGGCAGTGCATAACAATCACATCATTTTTTGCATTCTCAAGGAGTTTTGAGTTTACCTGGTATCCCTGGAAATCCCTCAACCTCTTCTCCCTCTCTGCCTCCTGACCCATTGATGCCCATACATCTGTGTAGATCACATCTGCATCCTTCACACCCTCAAACGGGTCATTGTAAAGGGTGATTGAACCGCCACTCTTCTGCGCCAATTCCTGTGCCTGTTTCACAATATCCTCTGGTGGTTCATAACCAGCGGGTGTGGTCACGGTCATGTGGACACCAAGTATCCCGGATGCAAGCATCAGGGAATTACAAACATTGTTCCCATCACCAACCCAGGCAAGTTTCAATCCTTCAAAATCACCCTTGTGCTCTTTTATTGTGAGGAAGTCAGCAAGTATCTGGCATGGATGTTCAAGGTCAGACAGACCATTTATAACAGGTATGGTTGCATTCTCTGCCAGGTCTGTGACTGTTTTATGTGCAAATGTCCTTGCCATAATCCCATCAACCCATCTTGAGAGGTTCCTTGCAACATCGGGTACACTCTCCCTCTGTCCAAGTTTTATATCCTGTGGTGCAAGGTAGATTGCATACCCGCCCAGTTGATACATCCCTGTTTCAAAGGTTACCCTTGTTCTCAGGGATGGCTTCTCAAATATCATTGCAAGAACCTTGCCCTTCAGGTGGTGGTGTTCCACACCTTTTTTTACTTTATCCTTCATCTCAATAGCAAGTTCAAAGAGTTCCAACATCTCTTCCTTTGTAAGGTCTGCAATGGATACAAGGTCTTTCCTCACTCCTCCTCCTT
>JAGGTX010000202.1 GCA_021163525.1 Caldifarciminota bacterium | reverse complement strand
CCCTGAAACTTGTTTCAAGGGGATACATCCTCCATGCTGGAGGAACAGGCATTCTCCTGGGAAGGAGAAAAACAGAAGGGTTCATACACCTGGGGAGAATACCTGAACTTCACTTAATTGAATCAGTGGATGATGAGATTAGACTGGGTGCCATGGTAACCTATGGAGAGGTGGTCTCTTTTCTCCAGAAATTATCAAAAAAACATGTACTGGGAACTGCACTTTCAATGGCAGGAACAACACCCCTAAGGAACAGAATCACCATTGGCGGTTCATTGGGCTTTCTCCCTGTTTGGTCAGACCTGATTGGACCACTTGTTGCACTTGATGCAAAAATCACGATAAGGGGAGAAAATGAGGGAATATACGATGCCCTTGATTTTGTGAAAAGACCTTCTCTAACAAAGAACTCCATTATCACACATGTGACCATCAGGAAGAAAAATACAGATGGCCTCTACTTCAGAATGACAAGGACCGCTGTGGATTTTGCAGATTTCACAATAGCCATTGCTGGAAAAGATGAACTCTCCATTGTTGTTACAGGAACAAGGGAAAGGGTGAACAGACTACATAAACTTGAGGAGGAGATAAAATCAACAGGCCTTGATCATATTGAGGAAAAGATTGAGAGGTCCTGGAATATTACATTTTCACACGGCAGAATGGGAAGCGGAGAATTCAGGGAACACCTTGTAAAGGTATGGCTGGCAAGGCTTTTGAAAAAGATGGGAGGCAGTTCTGGAGATCAGGTTAAGGGTTAATGGGAAACCCTGTGTCTTTAATATAAAGGGAAATGAAACACTCCTCCATGTTCTTAGGGAAAACGGTTTCAAAGAGGTTAAGGCTGGGTGTGAAGAAGGACTCTGTGGTTCATGCCTTGTGCTCCTTGATGGAAAACCTGTGAACTCCTGCCAGGTGCTTGCTGGTAGTGTGGATGGAGCAGATGTGAAGACAGTGAAGGGGATAGATGCAGAATGGATTGTTCAGGCGCTTGCAGATGCAGGAGGGGTTCAGTGTGGTTTCTGCACACCTGGATTTGTCATATCCATTTATTATCTTTTGAAGACCATGCCAGATGCAGATGAGGAAAGTATAAAAAAGGCACTTGATGGAAACCTCTGCAGATGTACGGGATATGTGAAAATCCTTGAGGGTGTGAGGATTGCAATGGAAAGGATGAAGAAGAATGTTTAAGAGGGTGAAAAAATCAGAAAGAAAGATTGACGCAATTCCCCTTGGAATGGGTGAACCCATGTTCACGGATGACATAGAACTTAAAAACCCCCTGTATCTTGCAATGCTTTACTCACCCATTCCCCATGGGGAGATTGTTCACATAGATACAAAGGATGCCCTGAACATGGAAGGTGTTGTGGATGTCCTCACATATAAAAATACACCTGACACACTTTTCACAACGGCGGGTCAGGGATATCCAGAGCCGTCCCCTTATGACACCCGTCTCTTTGATAAAAGGGTAAGGTTTGCTGGAGACAGGGTTGCCCTTGTGGCGGCTGAATCCCCTGAACTTGCCAGGGAGGCATTGAAAAGGATAAGGGTTGAATACAGGGAACTCCCTGCTGTATTTGATACAGAAGAAGCCCTGAAGGGTGAGGTGATTCTCCATGATGGGGATGAACACATGGTTATCCCTGCTGTTTACAAACCAGAGAAAAACATTGCTGCAGAGATTGATGTTTCATTCGGAAATCCTGAAAAGGGGCTTGAACAGGCAGATATTGTTATTGAGAGGGATTACTCTGTTCAGATTGCCTCTCACAGTGCAATAGAACCCCATGCCTCTGTTGCCTACATAGATGAGATGGGAAGACTGGTAATAGTAACCTCAACCCAGGTTCCATTCCATGTGAGGAGAATCGTTTCAATGGTTCTTGGAATACCGGTGAGGAAGATAAGGGTGATAAAACCCAGGGTTGGTGGTGGGTTTGGTGGAAAACAGGAGGTAATCCTTGAACCCTATGTTGCCCTGATTACATGGAAACACAGAAGGCCATCACGATTCGTGTTCACAAGGGAGGAGGTTTTCTTTGCTGGAAGAACAAGGCATGGAATGAAACTGAAACTCACCACAGGGGTTAAGAAAACAGGGGAGATTACCACCCTTATCATGGATGCAGTGATGAATGCAGGTGCCTATGGACCCCACAGCCTCACCGTTCTTTCAAATACAGGTTCTAAAGTACTCCCCCTGTTCAACAAAATAGAAAATCTGAGGTTTCACGGAAGGACTGTTTACACAAATCTCCCTGTTGGTGGCGCATACAGGGGTTATGGAGCAACACAGGGATATGCAGCGCTTGGTCAACATATAGACATTATCTGTGACCAGCTTGGACTGGATATTCTTGATTACTACAGGAGGTGGCACATAAAAGAGGGTGAAACCTCAAGGGTATTTGAGGTGCTTGGAGAAGGGAAGGAGGGCGTGAAGCAGGTGATACACTCCTGCAAACTTGATGAGTGTATAGATAGGGGTGCAGAGGCAATAGGATGGTATGAAAAGAGAAGGAAGAGAATTAAGATAGACGAGGATAGATACCTGGGTGTTGGCATGGCCTGTGCAATGCAGGGTTCAGCCATACCTGAGATTGACATGGGAAGTGCCTACATGAAGATGAACGATGATGGCTCCTTCAACCTCCACATTGGGGCAACAGACCTTGGCACGGGTTCAGATACGATTCTTGCCCAGATAGCAGCAGAGGTGCTTGACATCCCTGTTGAGATGATAATTGTCCGTTCCTCTGATACAGATATTACACCCTTTGATGTTGGGGCATATGCATCTTCCACCACCTATCTTTCAGGTGAAGCAGTGAGAAGATGCGCAGAGGATATAAAGGGACAGATATTGAAGGTTGCTGGAGAGATTATTGGTGAATCTCCAGATGGCCTTGATATGTATGAGGGAATTGTATCGGGTAAAAATGGGAAGGTATCATTCAGGGATATTGCACTATACTCACTCTATCAGAAGAATCAGTTCCAGATACAGGCAACCGCCTCTGCCATTGTTCACCAGTCTCCACCACCCTTCATTGCCCAGTTTGCTGAGGTGGAGGTGGATGTTAAGACAGGGATTGTAAAGGTGAGAAGATTTGTATCTGCTGTTGACTGCGGAACACCGATAAATCCAAGGCTTGCTGAAGGACAGGTGGAGGGTGCTGTTCTCAATGGGATAAGTTATGCCCTTGTAGAGGATTATCTCTTTGATGAAAAGGGAAGGATGACCAATCCCAATTTCAGGGATTACAAGATATTCACCACACTTGACCTGCCAGAAATTATTACAATCATAGTTAACTCCTATGAAGAAACAGGTCCCTTTGGAGCAAAGTCCATTGCAGAGGTTGGAATAAACGGACCCATACCCGCAATAGCAAATGCCATTTACGATGCCATTGGTGTAAGGGTGTACCATGCACCATTCACACCTGAAAGGGTTTTCAGGGCAATAAGGGAAAGCGGGAAATGGTCATAAAGAATGGTCTTGTTTTAACCCCTGATTCAGAAAATCCTCAAAAACTGGACCTCCTTATTG
>JAGGTX010000106.1 GCA_021163525.1 Caldifarciminota bacterium | reverse complement strand
TACTATGTGAATGCGGAGAAGAATGCAGGTGTCAGGTATGTGAGGTGCAGGGTTTCTGAACTCCTTGAGGACCCTGAGACAAAAGACATCATTGTGAAGTATGAGAAGGATGGGAAACTCCATGAGGAGAGGTTCGGGCTTGTTGTTCTTTCAATAGGGCTTGAACCTGCAAAGAAAACATCTGAGTTTGTGAATATCTTTGATATAGAACCGAATGAGTATGGGTTCATAAGAACAACTGAGGCAAATCCATTAAAGACATCCAGGGATGGGATTTTTGTTGCTGGTGCACTACAGGGACCAAAGGACATCCCCGAGAGCGTTATGCAGGGCTCAGCAGCAGTTGCAGAGGTGTCTTCACTATTGAGCACGGCACGTGGGACTCTCATAAAGGAGAAAACATATCCACCGCAGAGGGATGTTACAGGTGAAGAGCCCAGGATAGGTGTGTTTATCTGCCATTGTGGTATAAACATTGGTGCATATGTGGATGTTCCTGCAGTTGCTGAATATGCAAAGACACTTCCATATGTTGTGCATGCAGAACATAATCTCTATACCTGTTCCCAGGATACACAAAGAAAAATAACAAAGATGATCAAGGAAAAGAACCTGAACAGGGTTGTTGTTGCCTCATGCACTCCAAGGACACATGAACCCCTGTTCCAGGAGACCCTTAAAGACGCAGGATTGAACCCGTATCTATTTGAGATGGCAAACATAAGGGAACAATGTTCATGGATTCATATGCATGACAGGGAGAAGGCAACAGAGAAGGCAAAGGACCTTGTCAGGATGGCGGTTGCCAAGGCAAGGTATCTCTTCCCACTGCAGGAGATGTATCTTCCTGTGAACCAGTCTGCACTTGTGATTGGGGGTGGTCTGGCTGGCATGGTGAGTGCACTTGATATTGCAAAGGCAGGGTTTGATGTTGTGCTTGTTGAAAAGACAGATAAACTTGGTGGAAGATTGAATAATATTTACTACACCACATGGACCGAGGATGTCCAGTCATACCTGTTCTCCCTTGTGAATCAGGTAAAGACAAACCCAAGAATAAGGGTTATCACCAATGCAGAGGTTGAAAAGGTTGAAGGGTTTGTTGGAAATTATAAAACAACCGTGAAGGTTGATGGAAAGGAAGAGGTGATTGAACATGGTGTTGTTATTATTGCAACGGGTGCAAAGGCATACGAACCTGATGAATACATGTATGGAAAAGATAAACGCGTACTTACACAGCACGAACTTGAGGAAAAGATAGCAAAGGGAAAACTGAAACTGAAGGATATTAAGAACATTGTGATGATACAGTGTGTTGGTTCAAGGAATGATAAACACCCATGGTGTTCAAGGATATGCTGCACAGCAGCAGTGAAGAATGCGAAAAAAATACTTGAACAGAAACCAGAAACCCAGATATTTATTCTTAATAAGGATATAAGGACCTATGGGTTCAGAGAAAAGTGGTACAATGAAGTCAGGGAACTGGGTGCACTCTTCCTGAGATACTCGGACGATAGAAAACCAGAGGTTCATAAGAAGGGTGAAAAACTCTTTGTGAAGACCTATGATGAAATCCTTGGAGACTGGATTGAGATACCAGCAGATATGGTTGTTCTCTCAACAGGTATTGTGCCTGATGAGGCAAATGATGAACTTGCAAAGAAATTTAAAGTTCCCCTGAATGAAGATGGCTTTTTCCTTGAGGCGCATGTAAAACTAAGGCCCGTTGACTTTGCAACAGAGGGTATTTTTCTTGCCGGGCTCGCACACTCGCCAAAGTTCATAGATGAGACAATTGTTCAGGCTAAGGCTGCTGCTGCAAGGGCCCAGACCATCATATCTAAACCCAGGTATAGGGCAGAGCCAACCATTGCAGCAGTTAATGAGGATATGTGTGATGGGTGTGGAATCTGTGAACCTGTTTGTGAATACAGTGCAATAGAGATTGTTCCCAGGGAGAATGAACCTGAAAAGAAAAAGGCGGTTGTTAATGAGGCTCTGTGTAAGGGATGTGGGGCATGTATTGCTGCATGCCCATCAGGTGCAATGGAACAAAAGGGATTCACATCAGAGCAGATATATGCAATGATAGAGGCGGCATTGAGGCCTGAAAAATATGAGATGCAAACTGCAGAAGCAGGGGAGGAAAAATGAGTAATAATGATGATAAACTGAATATCCTTGTTTTTACATGCAACTGGTGTGCCTATGCAGGTGCAGACCTTGCTGGTGTTTCAAGATTACAGATGCCCACAGAGTTCAGGCAGATAAGGACAATGTGCTCAGCAAGGGTTGACCCTGAATTTATTCTTTATGCTTTCAAAAATGGTGCTGATGGTGTGATGGTTGCTGGATGCCACCCAGGTGATTGCCATTACATCGGGGGTAATTACAGAACAAGAAGAAGGATGGCACTTCTGAAACTTCTTCTGCAGCAGTTTGGTTTGAATCCAAAGAGGTTCAGGCTTGAGTGGGTCAGCGCTGGTGAAGGGCAGAAGTTTGCACAGGTTATAAATGAGTTTGTTAATGAGATAAAGGAACTTGGTCCAAGTCCCTATAGAAAAAAACAAGAGGTGAGAGATGCCGGATAAAAAGAAAATTACATTAGCCCTGAAAAGGGGTGCGAGCTGTGTTGGATGCGATATTGCAGTTGTAAACTTCAGTGAGAAACTCTTTGAACTCATTGAGGTTGCGGACATTGTGTTCTCTCCAACGCTCCTTGATGTAAAGTATGATGACCTCATAAAGATGCCCGACAAGTCAATCACCATTGGACTCTACCACGGTGCTGTGAGAAATTCAGACAATGAAGAGTTTGCAAAGATAATGAGGGAGAAGTGTCAGATTTTGATAGCCTATGGTGCGTGTGCACATCTTGGTGGGATACCCGGGCTGGCAAATGTCTCAAACAGGGCGAAGATATTTGAAACCGTATATAAAAAGACCTTTTCAACGGATAATCCAGAGGGGATATATCCCCAGACTGAATGGACGGATGAGAAGGGGCATAAACTCACACTTCCAGAATTCTATGATGAGGTCTATGCACTTGATGATGTAGTTGATGTTGATTACTATGTCCCTGCCTGTCCTCCCACCCATGTGATGAACATGCAGATACTCAACCTGATTAAAGGCTGGGTTGAAGGTAAGCTTGAACTACCACCAAAGGGGAGTGTGATTGCCGAGGAAAAGACCCTCTGTGATGAATGCCCCAGGAATCCGGGGAAGGGGAAGAAGATAAAGATAGATAAACTAAGGTTGATCACAGAGGTTGAACCAGACCCTGAGAAATGCTTCCTTGAACAGGGAATTCTCTGTCTTGGTCCTGCAACAAGGGCTGGATGTGGTGCACCCTGTATTGAGGCAAATATGCCGTGCAGGGGATGTATGGGGCCAACATCCAGGGTAATGGACCAGGGAGGCTCAATGCTTTCAGCACTTGCATCCATATTCGGTGTATCAGAGAATGAACTTGAACTTTCAGAGGAGGATATAGAGAAGTTTGTTTCCCAGATGAAGGACCCACTTGGCTGTTTTTATAGATTCTCTCTGCCAAAGTCACTCCTCCACAGGGTAGTGCAGGATAAATAAGGAGGCAATATGGGAAAAGAGATAAAGATAGACCCTGTTACCAGATTGGAAGGCCATGCAAAGATAGCCATATTCCTTGATTCAAAGGGGAATGTTGAGGATGCATACTTCCAGATTGTGGAGTTGCGAGGTTTTGAGGAGTTCTGTAAGGGAAGACCTGTTGAGGAGATGCCAAGGATTGTAACAAGGCTCTGTGGTGTTTGTCCCTGGGCACATCACATAGCATCCTCAAAGGCAGCAGACGGTGTGTATGGTGTTGAGCCACCACCAACGGGTAAGAAACTGAGGGAAATGGGTTATCTTGCTCACTTTCTTGAATCGCACCTTGAACATATATATGCACTTGGTCCAGCACCTGATTTTATTGTTGGTCCTGATGCAGACCCGGCAAAGAGGAACATCTTTGGGGTTATAGAGAAGGTTGGGCTTGATGTAGGTAAGAAGGTTATACAGAACAGGGCTTATGCAGTGAAGATTGAGGATATGCTTGGTGGCAAATCAACCCACCCTGTATATTCCATACCTGGTGGTGTATCACATCCACTTACAGAAGAGGACAGAAAAGAAATCTTAAAAATGGGTGAGTCCCTGGTTGAATTCTGCGAGTTCACGCTTGATGTTGTTGATAAATTCATACTCCAGAATCCAAGGTATCTTGAACTCATACTGAGCAAGGATGTTTATTATCACGAAACAAACTACATAGGACTTGTTGACGACCAGAATAAAGTAAACTTTTATGAGGGGGTATTCAGGGTTGTTAACCCTGATGGAAAGGAAATCCTGAAGTTTAAACCAGAGGAGTACCTTGACCATATTGCAGAGCATGTGGAACCATGGACATATTTGAAATTCCCCTATCTTAAGGATATTGGCTGGAAGGGATTTGTTGATGGATGCGACTCCGGTGTTATGAGGAGTGCACCGCTTGGGAGACTGAATGCATCTGAAGGCTTCACCACCCCAAGGGCACAGGCAGCATACGAGAAATTCTTTGACTTCCTTGGTGGGAAGCCAGCCCATTATACACTCACATTCCACTGGGCAAGGGCAATAGAGTGCCTGTATGCTGCTGAAAGGATTGTTGAACTGTGTAACGACCCTGAAATAACCGATAAGAAAGTGAGGACAATGCCTGATGAGAAGACCTATAAGGGTGAAGGTATAGGTGGGATTGAGGCACCAAGGGGTTCACTTATCCACCATTACAGGGCAGATGAGAATGGACTCATTACTGAACTGAACCTGATTGTTGCAACTGCATTCAACTATGCCGCCATGAATATGTCTGTGAAGAAGGCTGCACAGGCACTGATAAAGAACGGAAAGGCAGACCAGGGAATACTGAATATGGTGGAGATGGCGTTCAGGAATTACGACCCATGCTTGTCATGTGCCACCCATTCACTTCCTGGAACAATGCCTATAAAGATTGAAATATTTGATGGGAAGGGAAGACTGGTTGATGTCATCAAGAGGGGATAAACTGATTTTCGGGCTTGGTAACCCCATTCTATCCGATGACAGCCTTGGCATCAGGGTTGTTGAGAGGTTGAGTGATGAGCACAGGAAAAATGGTGTGGTTTTTGAAACAGGTTCCATTGGTGGATTCAGGATACTTGATGTGATAAATGGTTTTAGGGAGGTTGTTTTTGTTGATTCCACGCCTGGAGAGAATCCTGGAACTTTCAAAAAACTTGGGCTTGAAGACCTATCCCATTCATGGCATCTAACATCTCCCCACACAATAAATCTCTATACAGCAATTGATCTGGGGAAAAAATTAGGTATGGAGATGCCCGAGGATATAAGGATATATGTGATGGAGGTGAATCCCGACCAGAAATTTGGAGAGGAACTCTCAGATGAGGTGAAGAAAAACATTGATAGTTTTGTGGAGTTCATAAAAAAGGAAGAACTTGGAGGATGACATGGCAATATCACTGACAAAACTTGACCCCAATTTTAAGTTTCGGGTTGCGTCCACACCTGGTGGTGAAAACATCACAAGATGCTTTGCCTGTGGAACCTGCACTGCTGGTTGCCCTGTTAGGGAGATTGACGAGAGGTATAATCCCAGGAAGATAATCCACATGGTGCTTCTTGGTATGAAGGACGAGGTGCTGAAGAGTGATTTTATCTGGCTCTGTTCCTCATGTTATACCTGCAGTGAAAGGTGTCCGCAGGATGTTAGAATAACAGACCTTATGAACGCATTGAAGAACATAGCTGTTCAGGAAGGGTATGTCCATCCATCCTATATTGAACAGGTAAAGGCACTTTCCAGTTTTGATGGTCTATACGAGGTTGCTGATTTTGATAACAAGAAGAGAGAGAAGTTTGGTCTTCCAAAGATACATAGGAAGGGTAAGGTGCTGAAGGAGATTATGGATAAAACAGGGATTTCAAGGCTTGCAGGGGGTGAGAAATGAAGTATGCACTTTTCCTCGGATGCACTGTTCCTGTGAGGGGGATGAACTATGAGATTGCAGCAAGAAAGGTGGCAGAGAGAATAGGGCTTCACCTTGTGGATATTGATGAATTCACCTGTTGTGGTTTTCCTGTGAAGGCTGTGGATGTTGAAACATCATTCCTCATGGCAGCCAGAAACCTTGCGCTTGCCGAGAACAGAGGGCTTGACATATGCACCCTCTGCAGTGCATGCACTTCTACCCTGACAGAGGTGAATAAGGCTTTGAAAGAGGATGAGGAGTTGAGGGAGATTATTAATGAAAAACTGGGAAATGTTAGATACAACGGGAACATAGAGGTGAAGCACTTCGCAAGGATACTCTATGAGGACCTTGGAATAACCGAACTCAAGAAATTCATTGTTGAACCCCTTGAAGGTTTCAGATTTGCCCCACACTATGGTTGCCACTATCTGAAACCCTCAGAGATTTATGAGGAGTTTGATAATCCTGAGGCACCTGTTTCCCTTGATGAACTGATTATGGTCACGGGAGCAGAGAGTGTGGACTATACCACGCTAAAAAACTGCTGTGGTGGTGGTATTCTCGGGATAGATGAGAATGTTGCAT
>JAGGTX010000218.1 GCA_021163525.1 Caldifarciminota bacterium | reverse complement strand
GGTCTTACACAGGAGCAGGTGGCAGAGAGGGTGGGGAAGGACAGGAGCACAATTGCAAATAAGTTGAGGTTGCTCAACCTTCCTGAGGAGATAAGGGAGGCACTCTCCAATGGATTGATTACAGAGGGCCATGCAAGACCTCTGCTTTCATTGAAAACAAAGAAGGAAATGCTCAGGGCATTCCATGAGATTTTGAAGACCAGAGAGAGTGTGCGAAAAACTGAGAAGAGGGTTAAGAGAATAAAAGAGAAGGATACAGAGGTATTGCACATAGAACAGGAACTCATTGGAGCGCTTGGAACGAAGGTTGTCATCCAGCGCGGCAGGAAGAAGGGGAAGATAGAGATATACTTTTACTCAGATGAGGAACTTGTCAGGCTTGTCAGGTTGTTGAAAGGAGAAATGGAATGAATATAAAGGAGATTCTTGAGAAACTTTCAAATGCCTATGGTGCATCAGGGTATGAGAGTGGCGCTGCTGAGGAGGTTACCAGCCTCCTGAAAAACAAGATTGATGATGTTATCAGGGACAAAATGGGAAGTGTTATAGGTGTTGTGAGGGCAAAAAATCCAAGGGGAAAGATGATGATAGCCACCCATCTTGATGAACTTGCCCTTGTGGTCAAGGGAATAGATGGCAGGTTTATCAGGGTCTCCTGGATTGGTGGATGGGACAGAAGGGTGTTGATCGGTCAGGAAGTGGTTGTTATGGGAAGAAAAAGATTGATGGGTGTTGTTGGTTCTATTCCACCCCACTATACAAGGGGTAAGAAGGAGGATGTTCCATCCTGGGAGGAACTTTTCGTTGATGTGGGGCTTGATGAGAAGGAACTCAAGAAATTGGTAAGTATTGGAGACCCAGTGTATATGGCAAGGAGATTCACCCCTCTTTCTGGAGATTATGCCTCAGGAAAGGCTCTTGACAACAGGGCATCCTGCGCCATGCTCGTTTCCCTCCTTTTGCAGGCAAAGGAAGAGGGAATAAACTGGGATTTGTATGGTGTGTTCACTGTTCAGGAAGAGGAAACAGGACTTGGTGCATTCACCTCAACATACAGTATAAATCCTGATATAGGTTTTGCTGTGGATGTTACACAGGGAACATCCTTTGGTGTTGGTGAAGACCTTGCATTCCCACTTGGTAAAGGCCCTGTTATTGCAACAGGTCCAAACATACATCCCCGGATATTTGAGACACTGAAGAAGATTGCAGAGGATAAAGAAATACCCTATCAAATAGAACCTGTTCCCGGATTAACTGGAACAGATGCTGCAATTATACAGATAGTGAGGGAAGGAATTCCAACAGGGCTTGTTTCCATACCGCTCAGATACATGCATACACCTGTTGAGACTGTAAATCTGAAGGATATTGACAGGACCATGAGACTTCTTCTCTACTTCCTGAAGGAATTTGAAGGTATCAGGATGGAGGTGGAAAGTGGAACTTGAAAAACTATCCAATCTTCCTGGTGTTTCAGGGAATGAACAGAGGGTAAGGGATTTTATATATAAAAAATTGAAGGGGAAGGCAAAGCACATTGAAACAGATGCAATGGGGAATCTCTATGCCTATTTCCCATCAGGCAGGAAGAATGCAAAGAAGGTGATGCTTGCTGCCCATATGGACGAGGTTGGATTGATGATAACCGGCATTGATTCCTCTGGAGAGTTGAGATTTTATCCAGTTGGTGGGATCTCAACATCTGTGCTTCTTGCAAAACCTGTAAGGATTGGGAATGAGGGAATCCCGGGTGTTATAGAATCAAAGGCAATTCATGTGCTGAAGGAAGAGGAACTGAAACAATATCCCAGGATTGAACAATTAAGGATTGATGCAGGTTTTTCATCAAAGGAAGAGGCAGAGAAGAAGGTGAAATTAGGGGATTATGTATACTTTGACACCACCTTTAAGAGGGAAGGTGATAGGTTCATAGGTAAGGCCTTTGATGACAGGGTTGGATGTTCACTCCTCCTTGACCTTGTTGGTGAGAAATTCCCCTTGGACCTGGTTCTCACATTCACTGTTCAGGAGGAGGTTGGATTGCGGGGAGCAAGGGTGGCTGGTTATAAAATATTTCCTGATGCTGCAATTGCTGTTGAAGGGACTGCAGCAGGGGATTTCCCCATTGAGAAGGATACAGGTGCATTCCCGGAACTTAAAAAAGGGCCTGTCCTAACTGTGATGGACAGGAGCATCATTGTTGATAAAAAATTGCTCAAGCACTTTATTAAGACCGCTGAAAGGGAGAATATACCCTACCAGTTCAAGAGACCAAACATTGGTGGAACAGATGCTGGTAGAATACATCTGTCAAAGACAGGTGTGCCAAGTATGGTGATTGCTGTCCCAATCAGGTATATACACGCACCAGCAGGTATTATGAGAGGGATTGATTACAGGGATACACTCAGACTTCTCAAGGAGGCACTTAAAAACATAGAGGAGGTAATATGAAGGATTTGATAAAGAAACTCTCAGAGGCATTTGGTCCTTCTGGTAACGAGGACGAGGTCAGGAACATAATAAAGAAAGAGGTGAAACCCTATGCTGATAGTGTGAAGGTGGACAAACTCGGTAACCTTATTGTGAGGAAAAAGGGTAAGGGTAAGAAGTTAATGTTCGCTGCACATATGGATGAAATAGGTTTTATTGTGTCATACATTGATAAAAAGGGCTTCCTTAGATTCTCCAATGTTGGTGGACTCTTCCCCATAAACCTTCTCCATCAGAGGGTGATGTTTAAGAACGGTCTTGTTGGTGTTGTGGGTGAGGAAAAGAGGAAGGACCTTAAGGCTGTTTCTCCGCTTGATAAGTTATACATTGACATTGGTGCAAAATCAAAGGAAGATGCAGAGAAAAAGGTGGGTGTGGGGGAGATGGCAGTGTTCAGCAGGGAGTTCAGAGACCTGGGCGACAGGGTTGTAGGCAAGGCAATGGACGACAGGATTGGTTGTGTTGTCCTGATTGAGGCATTGAAGAGGGTTAAAAACCCTGTGAATGACCTTTACTTTGTCTTCACGGTCCAGGAAGAGGTGGGATTGCGAGGGGCAAGGACATCTGCATTTGGTATTGAGCCTGATTATGCCATTGCTGTTGATGTTACTGGAACAGGGGATACACCTGAGGGGTGGAAATCACCACTTGCACTGGGAAAGGGTGTTGCCATAAAGGTGAAGGACTGGGGTATGATTGCATCTGCATATGTGAGAGATAGGCTTGTTTCAATAGCAAAGAAGAAAAAAATTCCATATCAACTTGAGGTGCTTGAGGGTGGAACAACCGATGGTATGGTGATTGAGATAACAAAATCAGGTGTTCCCACTGGGGTTCTTTCTGTGCCAACAAGATATATACATTCACCATCCGAACTTCTTGACATGGGCGATGTGGAAGCAACAGTTAAACTCCTTGTGGAGTTCTCAAAGGAAAGGTTTAATTGAGAAAAAGGATTGTTTTTCATATAATCCCTGAGAATGGAAGGGTGGTTGAGTTTTCATTATCCTACAGGTTGCTCAGGTTTCTGGGCGTGATTGCAATATTGATACTGGGTGGTATTGTATATATGGGATTCCAGTATGGAAGGGTTTATGCGGTTTATGGGAAGTACAGATTGCTCCAGAATGAGAACAAAAGGCTGAAGGAGGAGGTGAAGAAGATAAAAGTGCTTGAGAAGAAACTCAGGGAATTTGAAATACTCTCAAGAAAACTTGCATCTGCACTTGGTGTTGAAAGGTCACCTGATTGGGAGAAGACATTGAAGAAGGTGGCGGTTGAGGTTAACACCACTGGAGAAGCACAGAGCAACGGGGATGAGGCGGAAGAACTTCGCAGGTATATCCCTGATATATACCCTGTTCGGGGTGGCTGGATATCCAGAGAATACTCTGATAAACATCCTGCCATTGATATTTCAGCCCCACCAGGGACACCTGTTTACTCTCCAATGG
>JAGGTX010000013.1 GCA_021163525.1 Caldifarciminota bacterium | reverse complement strand
GTCCCCCTATGACATAATATAATATTTGGTCTTGAACTTGCTTTTCTTTACTTTATAATTAAACTTAATGAAAAGAGAGATGTAATATGAGGATAAAACCAAAAATAAATGTGGTCAGGATGTGAAGAGGTTGTGCGAGATAGGGCTTGGAGGAGTAATGGTAAAGCAAAATAGGGAAAAAAGGAGGAGGCATGGAGGAGTATCATAAAATACCAATAGACAAACTCAAAGGTTTTGTCAGCGATTGTTTTGTTAAGTTGAATGTCGCAAGGGAGGATGCAGACATAATTGCGGATGTGCTTGTTGCTGCTGACAGGAGAGGGATTCATTCTCATGGTGTGGCAAGGCTCAGAAGGTATGTGAAGGGAATTAAGGATGGAATAATGATTCCAGATGCAAGGATGGAGATCCTGAAAGAAACGCCTGTGAGTATAACTGTTGATGGTCAAGGGGGTCTTGGTCAGCCTGTTTCATACAGAACAATGGAGAAGGTTATAGAAAAGGCACTTGAGAATTACATTGCTTTTGGTGTTGTGAGGAACTCAAACCACTATGGTATTGCTGGTTATTATGCAATGATGGCACTCAAGCATGATGGTTTGATAGGGATTTCAATCACGAATTCTGCACCACTTGTTGTTCCAACCAATGGAAGGGATGCCATTTATGGAACAAACCCCATTGCCTTTGCAATTCCATGCAAGGAAGAAAAGGCCTTTGTTCTGGATATGGCAACAAGCACGGTTCCGAGGGGAAAACTTGAGGTTTACAACAGACATGGGAAACCCATTCCAGAGGTATGGGCAACTGACGAGACAGGTAAGCCAACAACAGACCCATCAGTTGTGCTGAAGAATCTCCTTGAAAGACGTGGTGGAGGGCTATTACCACTTGGTGGTGCTGAGGAGGAGACCGGTGGGCATAAGGGTTATGGGCTTGGTGTGATTGTTGATATATTCAGTGGTGTCCTCTCCAACGGTGCCTTTGGTCTTGATGTTTATGGTAAGAAGGGTGAGCCTCCAAATGTATGCCACTTTTTTGGTGCCATGAGGGTTGACGCATTCACAGATGTGAATATATTTAAGGAGAACATGGATAAGTATATGAGAATGTTGAAGAATTCAAATAAGGCAGAAGGTAAAGAGAGAATCTATGTTGCTGGAGAGAAGGAGTGGGAACAGGAAGAGAGATTCTCTCGGGAAGTGGAGATATACTATAAAGTTGTTGAAGATATGAGGGAGATCGGGAGCGAGGTTGGAGTTACTCCTCCCTTTTAACTCTCCCTAAGGGTTCCCTCCCGCCACAACTTCCCCCTTATAACTCCTTGTATTTCATCCTTATATTTTTGTGGTCGGGAGGGCTTTTTATTTTGACATCGGGGAAAAGGCTTATCTCATAAAATCCAGTGCCTTTTTCACCAGATTGCCTTAATGTTATTTTTCCAGAAAAGCCATCTATAACTGCTACAACATAAATCTCCTATACCTGATTATAATCCTTTCTCCAGACCCTTCTGCAAAATGTATGTGAAAAATTCATCTGCTGATTGTTATCTCAAATCCACCCCAGTACCTGCCGTATTCATCCCTCTGGATGATTATATCTCCGTGTTTCAGGATGTATTTAAGTAGAAACTGGTCCGGATACTCAGAGAGTATATCATGGGTATAACTACCATAGAGGTTCTTTGTGAAGTATTTCCCAACAGTAATCTGGGTGGATTTTTCCTCACCAAACAGGTTTGCATTCAGGTCAAGCGCATCAATTCCCAAGGAACTCTGAATCCTGTTGAGGAGTTGTGTCCTCAGGAAGAATGATACAGCCTTTGAAGGGAGGGTTTTGCTCATCCTCTGGAATGATGCAAGTTCAGACCATGTCATATCAAGGTTGAGTAGAGGTATAATCTCCTGAAGGGTGAGTGGGGGTAGGGGAGGCTCTGTATAAAGGTCAAACTGAAGATTGTCAAGTGTTCCGGAAACGATGAGGATAACAGGTCCCTGTATCTCCCTTGTTTCTCCATCTTCATCCGTGTATCTGTATGTAAGGGTTGACCTTGCCTTGAGGTTCATATTTGGTATTATGTCCTCAACAAACACAAACTTCCCTTCCTCAACATCAAATGGCTTGTCAAAGTAGTAAAAATATCCACCCTTAATCTCCATTGTCCCTTCCATCTTCAGCCTCTGTTTCCTTATAAACCTTATATCTCCACCAAGTTCCATATCAACAAACTCATTCCTCACCCATACATTCCTTGGCATGTGTATCATTATATCAATGTCAACAGGGCTTGATCTTGGCTTTGTTCCCTTCCTTCTTCCCTGGAATGGAATATTTGCAACCACCTTATAGATGTTTATATCCCCTGTGAGGCTTGCATGCTTCACAGTTCCTGCATACTTCAATTTGCCATCAAGAAGTGCCTCAACATTCATCACATCCTTTATATGGAATCCAGTAAGGTCAATCCCTATGTCCATTTTATCCACCCAAAATCCTTCCATCCCCATTTTTC
>JAGGTX010000103.1 GCA_021163525.1 Caldifarciminota bacterium | reverse complement strand
GGTCTATATGTTGTTATTGAAAGGTTTCTCTATTACAGAAGGATAAGGGAGAACACGGATGAACTTATAAGGAGCATCAAACCATACCTTGACGATGGAGATTTCACAACCGCCATAAACATATTAAGGCAGAAGAACTCTCCACAGGCAAAGGTTATTGTGAAGGGACTCCTGAACAAATCAAGGGAATCCATGGAGGCACAGGCAAGGGAAGAGGTAAAAAATCTTGAGAAAGGCATTGGTGTTTTATCCTCTGTTGTAGCAGTTTCTCCAATGCTTGGCTTCTTTGGAACGGTTGTGGGGATGATAAGGGCATTCATGCAGATTGAATCACTTGGTGGAAGTGTTAATCCCTCAAGGCTTGCTGGTGGTATATGGGAGGCACTTGTTACCACTGCTGCAGGGCTTGGTGTTGCCATCATATTCCTCATACTCTACAACATCCTTGTTGATAGAGAAAACACTGTTGTTCAGGAAATAAACAGGGTTATGGACGAATTCTCCCCTTACCTTGGAGGTTGAGATGGGTGTTGAACCCAGGTTTAAAAGGGAAAGGAACTTTGCTGTAATATCCATGGCTGACATTGTATTGCTACTCCTTATATTCTTCCTCCTTACCTCCTCGTATATTGTCCAGCCAGGATTGCGGGTGAGGCTACCCAGGGCAACAACTAAGGAGGCTGTTTCTGAGGACAGGGTGATAATCACGATTACAAAAGAGGGTGGAGTGTATATAGATGAAAAGCCAGTTAGCCTTGCCCAGATTCCATACATGATTGAGGAAAACAGGGACAGGATTGTCCTTATCAAGGCGGATAGAGAGGTGAGTATTGCCATGGCTGTAAAGGTGATGGATGCAGTGAAGCGTGGTGGTGGAACAAAGATAGTTATTGCCACAACCCCTGAGGAATGATGGATAAAAGGGCTCTTTTTCTGTCAATTGTAATCTATGGGCTTGTTATTGTCCTCACAATGCTTGTGAAGTTTTCTCCCCTCACCCCAGCCAATGAATACATAAGCATTGGTTTTGTCTCAGAGGAGGCCATAAATCCACAGTTAATTGAGGGGACAACCCCAACCGGTGGAACTGGTGAATTTAACACCTTTACAGGGGATGTCCCTGTGAAAATAAAAGAACCAAAACCAGGATTGCCACCAGAAGACAGGGTGATAAATGCCGGGAAGGAGGTTGGTCCAGAAGGTTATGGTGGTGAAGAAAAGGGGTACAAAATTCAGGGAGAGATTGCAACAAGGAAACTTATCAGGTTTGTAAAACCCGCGTATCCATCTGGGGAGCATGAGGAAACAGATGTAAAACTTGAGGTTACTGTTGATTCACTCGGGTATGTAAAAAAGGTTGATGTGATTAAAACAGGTGGATACAGATTTGACAGGAGTGCCATGGAGGCTGTGAGGGAATGGCGTTTCATGCCATTAAGAGGCATACCAGAACAAAAAGGGATTGTTATAATACTTTACAGGTTGAAAAAATAATCAAAACATGTAATATAAAACCTTATGGACTTCAGGATCAGTATTGAGGAATTTGAAGGACCTCTTGACCTTCTTGCCTATCTTGTCAAGAAGGAGGAGGTTGATTTGAGGGAATTCCCCCTTTCAAAGATAACAGGGAAATATTTAAGTTATCTTGAGGGCCTTAAAAATGTAGATTTTGATACTGCTGGTGAATTCATCAAATATTCTGCATTGCTTATCCAGTTAAAGGCAAGGGCACTGGCATACAGGGAGAATGGAGAGAACATACAGGAGGATGTGGAACTTATAGAATTGAAAAACAGGGTTGCAGAATACAGAAAATTTTTAGATGGTTTTGAATTCCTGCGGGAAAAAGAACAAGAGGCCATCAGGATGTACAAAAGACCCTTTATGACAGAATTTTACTCCTTCAATGTGAAAAAGGAAGACCTTGTTGATGCTGCTAAATCCCTGAAAAAACAGAAGGGGTTTAATCCTCCGGCCTCACTCGTCTGGCATATTGAGAGGGTAATCCACAGGCTTGTGGAGAAGATAGAGAGACTTGGTTCATTCCCCCTGTGGAAAACCATGAAGGGTTCCTCTTACTCCGAGAAAGTTGGAACATTCTTTGCCCTGCTTGAGGTGGTGAGGCAGGGTATTGCTGGAGTGATACAGCACGAGCTTTTTGGTGAGATATGGGTGAAAAAGAAATAAAATACAATGACCTAAGTAAGGGTGTAAAGAACTTCCTTCAAAAAAGGGGTATTCAATCCCAGCACGACCTTGACCTCTTTGTAAAACCTACCATAGAGAAACTTGCACTGCCAGGGAAGGACACCCTGAAGATTGCAGAATCACTTTACCACAGCATAAGGCAGGGTAAGAAAATATTCGTGTGGGGTGACGAGGATGTGGATGGTATCACCTCTACATTCCTTCTCTATGAAGGCCTAAAAAAACTGAATGCAAAGGTGGAATGGCATATACCCAGTAGGGCTACTGAAGGTTATGGATTGAACAAGAATGGTATAGATATGATTATGGAGAAGGGTGGAGAGGTCATTGTTACGGTTGATTGCGGGATAACATCCTTTGAAGAGGCAGAGTATTCAAAATCACTGGGTATTGAACTTATTATAACCGACCACCATGAGCCAAGGAACACCCTTCCTCAGGCAATGATTGTGAACCCAAAGGTGAATGATGTGGGATACAGATATCTTGCAGGGGTGGGTGTGGCACTGAAATTCTCTATCGGGATTGTTCATATTGCAACTGGATTGAATCCTGTTGAATTTATAAAAACAATGCCTGATTCCATTATATTCGCAATGATTGGAACAATAACAGACAGGGTTCCCCGCCTGAATGAAAATAGAATCCTTGTTGTTGAGGGAGAGAAATATCTTCATAAAAGTAAAAGACCACCTTTTATGGTGCTTGCTGAAAAAACAACCAATGACCTGGAAGAGGGATTAAGACCCCTCCAGGCTGGGAGAGAAGGGCTTACAAGGAAATTCTTTCTCTGCAATGATGAGGGCTGTGCCAGGGAGATTTACGAAAAACTCTCTTTGAAGTCCCAGGAGTATTTATCAATGGTTGAAAAGGTGTTTGAACCCGTTAAAAAAGAACTTTTGAAAGGTAATTATGCTGTTTATGTTCCTATGGTAACCCACGAGTATCTTGGCTCCTGTGCTACAAGGGGAAGGGATATAACAGGCATGCCTGTTTTTGTGCTTACAGACTCAAATGATGAGGTTATCGGCGAAGGCCGTGGTCCTGACGATTTCAATCTCCTCACTGTTCTAAATGAGGCAAAGCACCTTTTTATATCATACGGTGGACACAAACCCGCATGTGGCTTTAAAATGAGGAAAGAGAATGTGAAGGAATTCCTCGGGATTGCAAACAGAATGCTCTCAGAGTATAAACCATCACCAAAGTATGATACCCTGCTTGAACCTGATGAACTCAATCAACAACTAATAAACCTTCTCAAACTTATGGAACCCTTTGGAAGGGGTAATG
>JAGGTX010000029.1 GCA_021163525.1 Caldifarciminota bacterium | reverse complement strand
TATAATCCACAGAAAAACCTTTTAATTCATCAAATCCCTTTATACCCAATTCAACTGCTGACATTGCAATATCCCTTATATACTCTCCATGATAACCATCCTCAGGGATTGAATACTTCTCCCCTTTAATCTCCTTTATCCTCGCATCAACAGAAAGGGCGAGGTTATCAATCTGTTTCCCTGCATCATTCACATAGTATTCACTCTCTGCTGTGTATCCCTTATAACGGAGCAACCTGACAAGTGTATCACCAAATGCTGCTGCCCTTGCACTTGCAAGGTGAAGAGGGCCCGTTGGATTTGCACTCACAAACTCAACATTTATTTTAATCCCCTTATTCTCACCCTTGCCATATCCTTCCTCTATTGCCTTCAAAAGGTTATTCTGAAGAACCCCTTTAGAAATACGAAAGTTGATAAACCCCCTGACGGATGTAACCTCAAGCCCATCTACACTTATCTTTTTTGCAATCTCCTCTCCTATTTCAACAGGGTTCCTTCTCAGGGATTTAGCAAGGAGGAATGGAAGGTTTGTTGTATAATCTCCAAATTCCCTGTCTTCAGGTCTTGTTACCTTGAAATCAACGGATTCACCATAGTCTTTCAAAATATCTTCAAGAACCTCTTTAATCCTCTGCCTCATCCTCCATCCCCCAGGTTGGTGCATCACCCCATAGTCTCTCAAGTGAATAAAATGCCCTTTCCTCTGGAAGAAAGATGTGCACCACAAAATCAAGATAGTCCATGAGAATCCAGTGTGCCCTTTCCCTTCCCTCAATGTGATGTGGTCTCAACCCCTTTTCCTCAAGAAACTCCTCAAGGTTATCACATAGTGCCTTTGAGTGAATATCAGATTCAGCAGTGCAGATAATGAAGAAGTCGGCAATATCAGTGACCTTCCTCAGGTCTATCCCGATTATGTTGTGTGCCTTCTTCTCGTAAAGAAAACCCATTATTGTGTTAATGGTTCTCTTTGTGATTTTTTTACAGGACAAATTCCCTCCTGTTTAATTTTTTTATTCGCTTATAGTCCTTGCCAATTATTACACTCACCTGTGCAATCCCTGTTGTGTCTATACTCACAATAATCTGCTTTATACCGAGTGCCCTGGCAACGACCTTTGCATGCCTTCCATCCTTTGAGTGCCTTTCCACAACAACACTTTCGCTTCTCATGGTCGTTGCATTCCCGTAATAAACAACATCAAATCCCATTTCCCTCAATACCTCTGTGGTTCTCCTTGCAAGTTTACTAACACCACATGCATTGAGTACCTCAACACGGATGGGTTCAGATGGTCCCTTTTTCACAATTTTGTAAAAGAGCGAAGATAAGAAGGAAGCGAGTAGAAGGAGAAGAATTATAGAAAGAGGAGAAACCTTCCTTTTCTTCTTCCTACCCATTTATCCCCTTTCCTGCCTTAACCCTTTCCCCATCCTTTACCATAGCATCATAAAGATAACAGAAAGGCTCAATGGTGCAACCTCTACCTATCCTTGTATTACCCCCTATGTAGCAGAAGGGATAAATCTCTGTGTCCTCACCAATTGAAACACCCGCCTCAACATAAATTGTATCTGGCATATGGAATGTTACCCCATTTTCCTGGAAGTGTTTTATAACCCTCTTTCTCAAAGCATCCTCAACAATTGAAAGTTCTTCCCTTGTGTTTATTCCAGAAACCTCAAATGGGTCATCAGCAGGCACACCGCCAACCTTCCCTCCCATCCCTCTTATCTTTTGAATTACATCGGTCAGATAATACTCTCCCTGTGCATTTTTATTATCAATCATTGTTAGGCCTTTCCTCAGGTAATCACTGTGGAAAACATAGATACCACTGTTAACCTCTTTTATCTGTAACTCCTCATCGGTTGCATCCCTTGCCTCAACAATACGCAGGACCTCATCCCCCTCCCTAACAATCCTTCCATAGGCACCTGGTTCAGGTGGATAGAATGTGAGTATGGTGCACTGAAAGTTTCCATTCCTGTGATGCTGTATAAGTTTGTTCAATGTGCCTTCAGTGAGGAGGGGAACATCCCCTGAGAGGACTATAATCTCTCCATCAAACCCCTCAATCTCTCCAAGTGCCTTCATAACAGCATCACCTGTTCCCATGGGAACCTCCTGATATGCATACCTTACACCAGAAAACATATTCTTTATTTCCCTGCCTTTCTTTCCATAAACAATAACAATCTCATCTGGATTGAGCGATTTTGCCCTCTCCACCACATAAAAGAGAACAGGTTTTCCCAGAAGGTTGTGGAGAACCTTCACCCTCTCAGACTTCATCCTCTTTCCTATTCCACCAGCCATAATAATCACACCGAGTGCCATATCCTTATAATACAGTTAAACAAAAAAGGTTCAAGGGAAAAGAATAAAAACCTAAATATCTATTCAGGAAACTTAAAGCCAAAGGCAACATTCCAGTAATCTACATAATCAGCGCTATGCTTATTCCATACACAATGATGCAGAAACCAATTGAAAAAGCTATGTTAATTTTATTGAACAGCCTTTTTATAAATATGAATATTGTATCTTATCTTAATTCTCTTCATCACTTAGATAAATACAATCGTAATTAATTAAATCATAACCATAAACCCTTTTGGTATACTCACGAATTCCTTTAATATAATATATGGTGTAACCTTTTTCCTGTAAATCATGAAGTTCATCAAGGGGCACTAAATATCGATACCAAACATCTTTTTCAAAATTCCAAATGCCTTTTTTTACATCATTTTGATCCCCTATCATTTTATGACTCCTGATGCATGAAACATTCTCGTCCAAATAAGATAAGACCGGAAGATACCAACCAACAATCACAACGGAATGATTGATATTGGTATTAATCAGGTATTTGCAGAATTTAATTTGTTCAATTCTTTCTTCAATATTTTTTATAATTATTCCTTTATCAATCAGATGAATCATTAAATTTTTGTTATTGTCTTTTTCTACAACGAAAAAAGAAATAAATGAGTTTAATAATAAAAATATAGACAATATTATAACATGTTGCTTCTTGCAAATTTTATTAATAATAATTAAAATGAAAGGTATGGTAGGAATTAAATATTCTGGATTGTAAGGAAATTTAAGAAACATTATGAAAAATAATAAAATAACTATTAATAAAAATATAGTTTCTTTCTCTCTGTTTTTAATTTTTTTAATCAATAAATTTATTGATAAAATAAATATTATCAGTCCAAAAATCACTGATAATACTCCAAAAGATTTTAAAAATCTATATCCTGTTATAATAAGTAATTCCATTGTGGCCATCTTTACAGGATAATATCTCAGAAACATAGGACCATACTGAAGGAATAGTGGTAAAAATAAAACAAAAGATAATAGTGATACAGATATGCTGAAATAAATAATATTTTTGGTCTTTTTATTTTCTGTCCAAATTATATAGAGGAACGGAAGAACTAAAATAAGCGATGTTATTCGTGAACCAGCAGCTAAACCCAAAATCAAACCTGAAAGAAAGAACCTTTTTTTAAGCAAAAAGAACCAGGCCATGACAATAAATGTTGTTGCCCACATATAATCCATTGTATTTGTGCTATTAATCCATAAAATTGGTAAAAATGCATATGTTAACACTAATAAGCCTTTATTTTCAACCTCTAAGTCTTTCAAAATCTTAGCAAAGAAAACAACCGAAATCAAAGAGAGGAACATAGTCAGAGTATTTGTAGCAATCCAACCGTATTTTATAACAATTGAATTAACATATTCAGGGAGGGGATACCCGGGAAATCGTGAAGTATGATAAATATGAGAATATCGTAAATCAAAAGCGGAGTTAGCAATTCGCCAGGCATCTGCATCAGCACCAAACCCTAAGTTTAATAAAGGAATTCTTGATAAAATAAACGAAAAAACCAATATAAAAACATAAGGCTTTTCCAACCAATCAAGGTCCAACAAGGATTTTTTATACATTTTCCAGGTCATCCTTGCATATTTTCCCAAAAACCAATAATAAAGATTCACAATAATCAAAAATTATGATAAGTTTTTTCTTTGTCAACACCCATATTTTTCCGGGGACACAGGTGCACAATTTATGATACTGAAAAAACACTCATTGAAAAGAATCGGGCATTGGGTTCTTTGCCCGTGTAGAAGAACCCGAAGAAAGTGTCCCTGAAACAGGGCTTGACATTTTGTAAATACGCTATATATTTATTTCTGATTGTAAATTTATTCGGTCATTAAAAGGAGGTGTTCAATGAAACATGATTTTCTCTCAAGGATAGGGGTGGTAGGATGGGAAGAGATAGAGCCATATCTTCTTGCAGGCCTTGTCCTCAGAGAACCAATGCTTCTGGTTGGTGCTCCAGGAACGGGTAAAACCTTCGTTGCCATTGCGCTTGGGAAGGCGCTTGGTTTGAACTATCATGTGTATGATGCATCAAAGGGCATGTTTGAGGACATCATTGGTTTTCCAGATTACTCTGATGGGAAGGTTCGCTATGTTCCAACTGAACTATCCATCTGGGGAAGAGAACTGATTTTTGTTGACGAGATTTCAAGGGCATCCCCTGAGATGCAGAACAAGTGGCTGGAGATTATCAGGTCAAGGAGTGTGATGGGAATTCCTGTAAAGACCCTTAAGTACATTATAGGTGGCATGAATCCCCCTGGTTATCTGGGAGTTGTGGGAATTGACCTTGCACTTGTTGATAGGTTTGCATGGATAATCAGGGTTCCAAATTCCCTGGATTTTGAAAGGGAAAGTTTGAGGGATGTCATCTCCACCATCACATTCATGGACCATTTCGGTTCAGAAACCGGAAAGGATGTTCAAAAGATGGAGGAACTCATTTCCTTTATAAAAGATGCAGAAGTGGGTCTTAAGAAACTTGTCAATTCAAGGATTGATAAAAATGTTCAGGATTTCCTGATTGAATTTCCCCTCCTTGTTCAGGGCACCCCTTTTGAAGAACTGATTAACAATAGAAGGCTTTCAATGATGAGGAGATGTATTCTTTCATACATTGCCGTGAGTGGCTTAAAGGATAT
>JAGGTX010000016.1 GCA_021163525.1 Caldifarciminota bacterium | reverse complement strand
CTCTCCCCAACATTTTTTATTGCCCCAAGCCCGTAGAGGATTTTGCCTTCCTCTGGTATAAACTCAAATCCAGACCTGTTTATGTCTGGAGGGGTTACAGTAATCCCATGCCTCTGGGCATCAAGGATATATCTCTTCAATTTATCCGTCTTCCCGATCTCACTTGTCATTGTTGCTGCCAGGAACTCAACGGGGTAATGTGCCTTCAGGTATGCGGTCCTGAAGGATAATTCTCCATAAACAGTGCTGTGTGATTTATTGAAGGCATAAGAGGCAAAGGTGGAGATGTCTGCAAAGACCTGCTCTGCTGTCTCTTTATCAAGTCCATTCTCCACTGCTCCTGATATGAAGTCCTCCCTGAGGGAGATCATGATCTCCATGTCCTTCTTTCCCATTGCCTTTCTCAGGATGTCCGCCTTTCCGAAGGAGAAACCGCATAGTTTGTTTGCTATGAGCATGGCCTGTTCCTGGAATATTGGATACCCGTAGGTCTCCTTCAGGATCTCCTCAAGAACTGGGTGGGGATACCTGACCTTCTCAATCCCCTCTTTCTTTCTTATGAGGCTTTCAAGGTCTATCACCTGGAGAGGACCAGGTCTTATGAGCGCAAGAACAAGCACAATTTCAGAGAAGTTGGATGGTTTGAACTTCCTGAGGATGCTCCTTGCACCTGCCTCCTCAAGCTGGAACACACCGATTGTGTCTCCCTCTGAGAGAAGTTTGTAAACAGCAGGGTCGCTTTTATCGAGTAGTGCAAGGTCAATGGGTTCCTTTATATACTCAAGGGTCTTTCTTATCACTGAAAGTGTGTTGAGCCCAAGTATATCAACCTTGAGAAAACCCAGTTTCTCAAGGATATTCATCTCATACTGTGTCTTGACTTCTCGCCTGTCACCATTATCACCACCCGTTGCAAGGGGAATGTGTTCTGTCAGGTCATCAGGCGTTATTACAATACCTGATGCATGGATACCATGATGCCTTGTAAGCCCTTCAAGTTTTTTTGCAATATCAAAAAGGGTTTTCAGGTCCTCCCTTGAATTTATAAATGTTTTGAGTTCCTCTGATTTCTCAAGTGCCTGTTCAAGGGTATCTGCATCAATCAGTTTTGCAATCTTATTTATGTCAGAATTGTCGTAGTTCATAACCCTTCCAACATCCCTTATAACAGCCTTTGCCTTAAGCACATTGAATGAACAAATCTGGGCAACCCTGTTCTCTCCATACTTCTCCCTTATGTAGTCAATCACCTCTTTCCTTCTTGTGTCCTCAAAGTCTATGTCAATATCAGGCATGGAGATTCTTTCTGGGTTGAGGAATCTTTCAAAGATAAGATTGTGTTCAAGCGGGTTTATCTCTGTTATTCCAAGGGCATAGAGAACAAGGCTCCCTGCTGCTGAACCCCTGCCAGGACCAACAAATATACCCATCTCCCTGGCAGATTTCACTATGTCGTTAATAATCAGGAAATAGCCTTCAAACCCCATCCTTGAAATCACGGATAGTTCATAGTTAATCCTCTCCCTGACTTCTTCAGTGTATGCCATCTTGCTTTTTATGCCTTCCTCAACAAGATATTTCAGATACTCACCAGGGGATGAGAATTCAGGAGGTATGTCAAATTCTGGCATGTGATACTTGCCCGTTTCAAAGGGGATATACTCTATCTTCTCAGCAAGTTGAACCGTGTTCTTTATCGCCTCTGGCAGGTCTGAGAATAATTCCTCCATCTCTTCAGGGGACTTCACATAGAACTCGCTTGATGGAAATCTCATTCGGTTATCATCCTCAAGTTTTTTGTTGGTCTGGATGGCAAGGAGGACATCGTGCGCAACATGGTCCTCCCTGTTCAAATAATGGGCGTCGTTCGTTGCAATTATTGGTATATCAAGGTCTCTGGATATCTTCAGAAGTTCTTCGTTCACCCTGTCCTCATCTGGAATCCCAACCCTCATTATCTCAATGTAAAAGTCTTCTCCCTTCAGTTCTTTGAAAAGTTCGGCATGTTCTCTTGCAACCTCAATGTTCCCCTTCCTTATATCCTTTGCAAGGATTCCCTCAATACAAGCAGAACCTATTATCAGCCCCTTATGATGTTTGAGGAGGGTATCAAAGTCAAACCGTGGTTTTCCATAAAACCCCTTCAGGTATGAAATAGAGGAAATTTTAATCAGGTTCTTGTATCCCTCTTCGTTTTTTGCGAGAAGCAGTATATGATATGGTGAATCCTCTTTTTTCCTTTCCTCCATCCTCCCGTAGGTGAAATATCCTTCCATTCCAATGATAGGTTTTATACCCTCTTTAATTGCCTTAAGATAGAATTCCACAACACCGAAAAGTCCTCCATGGTCGGTGATGGCAACTGCATTCATGCCAAGGCTGTCCACCTTTTTGATGAGGTCGTCTATCTTTATTGCCCCATCAAGGAATGAGTACTGGGTATGGAGATGGAGATGCACAAAACTCATAATTTTCTCACAATCAACCTGAGTATCCTCTGCCTTGATGCCTCAAGTATCAAGATCTGGAGCCCTGAAATTTCAACCTTCTCTCCACTTCTGGGAACCCTGCCAAGTTTTTTCAAAATAAGACCTCCTATTGTCCTTACATCCTCCTCACCAATGTTGACACCAAGTTTTCTCTCTATCTCCTCTATCTCTGTGATCCCTCTCACAACAAGGGAACCGTCCTTTAATCTTTTAACAGGTATTCTGTCTCTGTCAAGTTCATCCTGAAGTTCACCAACAATCTCTTCAACAAGGTCTTCTGTTGTAACCAGACCTTCAACACCACCATACTCATCAACAACAATGGCAACAGATATGTGTAGTTTCTGGAATTCCCTCAATGTCTCAAGCACATTCTTTGTATATGGAATAAAATAAGGGAGTTTCATCACATCAACAGCGTAGAGCTTCTCCTGGCATCCCCATAGTTTTAGGAGTTCCTTTGTGTAAATAATACCAACAATGTTGTCAATATTTTCTATATAAACAGGGATTTTCCCATGGGCATTCTCTCTGTAAAGTTTAACAATGTCCTCAACCTTTGTTTCTGCTGGGACTGCAACAAGGTCAACCCTTGGTGCCATCACCTCTTCAACAGGTGTTTCTCCGATTTCAAAGATGGATGCAATGAGTTCCTCTTCCTCCCGGGTGATGATTCCCTGGTCCTCGCTCCGGGCAATCAATTCTTTGAGCCTTGCCTCACTATCAATCTTCTTTCTTTTGAAGAACCTTAGCATGGAATTCCCTCTTTTCCGGGAGAAGTATTCCACCTGATATTACCACCTTGAATCCCCAGTCAACAGGAATGTCTGTGAAAACAACCTTTTTCTCGGGGATTAGCAGGTAAAAGCCTGAAGTGGGATTGGGAATTGTGGGTATGAATACATTGAGATAACTTTCGCCATCTATAATCCAGGGTTTTTCGTTTGTCAGGAATGCAATCGCCCTGCTTCCCTGGTGGGGGTATTCAATAATCACCACCTTTTTGAATGAAGTTCTATCAAAGAAGATTGTGTCCGTGAGTTTTTTTGCTGCTGAGTAAAGACCTTTAACAAGGGGGAGGCTTTCCATCAGATTGTTGAACCATTTAACAATGCTTCTTCCAATAAATCCGGATGCGAATACACCAACAATATAGATTATGAAAACCAGGATGACCAGACCAAGAAGGGAATGGATGCCTTTTGGTGCAAGGTTCAGGTATGGAACACGGACAAGGAAATGGCCTATAAGACCACCTATTCTCTCCACAAGAAACCAGATAACAAACACTGTGATGGACAATGGCAGGATTGCAGCCAGGCCCGCTACAAGATTTCTTCTAAAATGGAATGAGATTTTCATATGCAGAATAATAATAACCTATCAGATACCGGTGTCAATACCATTCAGGATTTCCCTTATTTTTTCAGCCAGTGTTGAGGGCTGGAAAGGCTTTTGCAAAAAATGAAAGTCACCAGACTTAACCCCTCTTTTCACCAGCATATCATCTGTGTATCCAGAGATAAAAAGGATGGGGGTCTTCTGAATCTTATTTTTCTCCATGAGTTTGAATATCTCTATTGCATTCCCATCAGGCAGGACAATGTCTGAGACAATAAGATGGAAGTGTTTACCAGATAAAAGTATCTCCTTTGCGTCATGGACAGTGGAGCCTATTATTACATGGTAGCCCAGATTTCTCAGGTATTTTGCCACTGCCTTACGCACAGTATCCTCATCCTCTATAAAAAGTATGTCCTCATTACCTGTGGGTATTTCCTTTTTTGCCTCTTCCCTTTTTATTGATACCTTTCCAGAGTAATGTGGAAATTTTAATGTGAATGTTGTGCCTTCACCAGGTGTGCTTTCAACACCAATCGTTCCCCTATTTTCGGCCACAAGGCCGTAAACCACAGAAAGGCCAAGCCCTGTTCCTTTCTCTTTTGTTGTGAAGAATGGGTCAAATATCCTGTTCATTGTTTTTTTATCCATACCAATTCCCGTATCAATAACCTGTATAATAATAGAGTCTTCAACAAGTTTTGTGCTGATTGTGAGAGTGCCACCGTTTGGCATTGCATCAATCGCATTGCTTACAAGATTGATGATTATCTCCTGGATTTGGGTTTTATCCGCATACATGAAAAGAGGTGATGAATTCAGGATTGTTGAACACTTCACATCCTCGGGTATCATTCTTTTAACCATGGAGACTGTCTCTTTTATTAACTCATTCACATCAAGCACCTGTGGTTCACCGACCCTTTGTTTTGTGAAGGAGAGAAGTTGACGAATCATCTCCGACGAGGTCTTCACAGCCTCCTCTATGGCCATGATATGTTCCATTCCTTCCTCGGGCACATACTCGTAGAGAAGCCCGGCTGAACTCATTATGGCGGTGAGTGTATTGTTGATATCATGGGCAATCCCTGCGGTGAATGTGGATATGGATTCCAGTTTTTGCATCTGGAGTATATTCTCCTGCATCCTTTTTTCATCTGTAATATCTCTCAGCATAAGGATTATGGCAACCTTTTCGCCCATGGT
Source organism: Caldifarciminota bacterium (assembly GCA_021163525.1). GTDB lineage: Bacteria > Hydrothermota > UBA3072 > UBA3072 > B12-G15 > B12-G15. The sequence continues at coordinate 4,619 of JAGGTX010000016.1, read as the reverse complement.
TATTATTTTTTTACCGGTTATCCTCAGGATTTTCTGCTCCCCTGATTTACTGTATATCTCCATCTCAATCTCTTCTGGAGTTTCAATCTTCATATTTTGAATCCATTCTCTGATTAAATTTTGTTTATCCTTTCCAATAATTTGTTCAAAAGGTTTTCTACCCAGTATCCCATCAGGCTCACAACCGAATATTTCCACCGCATGTCTGTTAATCCTTGTGCATTCAAGTTTTCTGTTCAAAACAATGATTCCAACAGGGGCGAGTTCAAGCAGGAGTTCCTGGAACTTCATAAGTTCATCAAATCTGCTTGAAACCTCTCTCAATGTGTACTCTGATTTGATTTCATCTGTTAGATCCCTTCCAATTACGGTGTAATAACTCTGTCCCGATGCATCCCTGTGTGAGAAAAACCTCAATTCAATGAATTTTTCTTCCCCTTCCTTTGTTTTTATATTAAATACAGTCCCCTCTATACTACCTTCCTCCCCCCTCCACTCCTTTATTGCCATTATGACATCAGAATACTGGTTTGAACCTAATTCGGTGAAGATGTTCTTTCCAATAAGTTCTTCAATTTCCCATCCAAGCATACTCTGGATTGCCTGGTTTGCATAGAGAATTTCACCATCCTCTTTGAATATAAGCACAATGTCCGGGATTTTCTGAATGAAACTTAAAAAAAGTTCCTCCATCCCCTTGAGTTTCATCCTTGTTTCTCTCAAAGAGGTGATGTCTGAGATTGTTCCAAGGAGGTATTCTCTACCTGACTGAATAATCCCCCTTGCCCAGAGCCTTATAATCCTGCTCTCTCCATTCTTTGTTTTTGCTCTTACAACACACTTACACTCAAAGGGTGATGGAGTTTGCAGGGCTTCAATTAGTGTTTTTTTATCATTCTTCTCTATCAGGTCTATCGGGAAGTTCAGTTGTTTCAATTCTTCATGTGTATATCCAAAGATTTTTACCACAGCAGGATTTACATACGCAAGGTTTCTTTCCTCCATAATGAATATCCCGAGTGGCGCATTTTCTGTGATAAGATTTATCCTTTCCAGAGATTCAGAATATTTCCTGCTTTCCCTCTTCCTGAGTTCTTTTATTGTCTCCTTTGCCTTTATCTGGGAGATAAGGCCTGCTGCATTGAAGCATATCACCTCAAGTAAGTCCTGTACCTCAGCAGGTATTCTTTTTTTGAAACCCAAACATAGCAATCCTTCAAGCCCACCTGCATGGATCAATGGGATTGAAAGGACTGTTCCTTCAGGAAGGCCGTCTATTGCGTTTTTCTGTTTAAGCCATTCCCATGGAAGAGACCCTACTGCCATTGGCTCATTCCTCAGAAGATGTTTGAGGTCATAACCATACCCTAAATAAAAATACCTTTTTCCCTCATCAGTGATAAAAAGAGCAATTACCTGGGGTTTAATATGCTTATTGAGGAGTGAAACAAAGGTGTTGCATATATCATCCAGACTTGAAACAGGCCCCAGCCTTCTTGCAAATTCTTTCAGTATATCAAAAGATACCTTCATCCAGATTTTAGTACCTCTTCCAGGCTCTTTTCAATCATCTCCCTGATATGTGCCTGGAACTCGGATTTTAGATTCGGAAGACTGATGAAGTGTTTTCCTCCCATTAAAAAGACCTTCTCTTTCACCATATAAGGTGTTACGAAAATCACCGGTATACTTGATGTCTCTTCATTATTTTTTAATATCTGGAAGAGTTTAAACCCGTCAATCTCACCGGGGAGAACAACATCTGTTATAACTGCGGATGGCATTTCATGAAGAATACAATTATACGCCTCTTCCCCGGAGGTTGCAAAAATCAATTTGAATTTATCTTCCAGGGTCTTTCTTAAAAATACAGCGATGTACTGGTCAGGTGCAACAACCACCAATTTTTCCATCGTTTAATTATAATGAGATTTTAAAAAATTTCAAGATGGTATTCCGCCTTAAAGTATTGACTTGATGCAAATCCATAATAATATATAAATTATGAAAAGGTTAATGTTTGCACTGGCAGTGTTTTTTATAACGGGTTGCTCTGTTAATTTCAGCACTACATCTGATAATATATCATACGACATAGGTATAACGGGATACGGAATACCATCTGTTTCCACCGAGTTCTCATTATATGGTGAAGGGTGTGCTTGTTTTGATGAACTTCCTGAAGATATCCATGTGGATTATGCATTTGTGAATCTAACACTGATAAATTCAACATCCTCTGAAATGGAATTTGAGTTAATGATAAGTTCTACTGGACTCACTGATTGTGGAGAGGATACGGTTTACTATGAGTACAGGACACCCCTTGGGGTGAATTCTAATAAACCTTCGTACCTGGATTCTGCTGAAGTTTTATTTAGAGGAGAGATACAACCAGGTGATACAGTTGTGGTAAGAAGGTCTTCACTGGCACTAAGGGAAGGGATAGAGAATGGGAAAGTATGGGTAATTGTGAAGAATGTATCCACAGTGGGAATTAGCGGGTTTTCATCATCAGACAAACTTTCTATTACATTCTCTGTAGAGGTGAAGGGGAAGATGGATACCACCCCCTTAGAGGGGCTTGAAAGGATGGTGTTCTGATGTTTTTGATTTTCGTGATTCTTTCGCAGGAACTCATAACCCTTCATTTTAATGATAACCACAATATTTTTTCCATGCAAAGAATAGAGGTCAATTACAGAAATGTGATTGTAGGGACAAATCCCCTTTCAGACCTTCTTCTTTTTCCAAATTTCTATATCAATTACAGGTATAGTCAGTTCCAGGGTGGGCTTGGTGCAATCTCGTTTTCAGGTTCCAGTGTTTACAGGTCACTGCTTGGATTTGATGAACTTGATGCAGATTTGTTTACCCTATCACTCAATCTTGTTTACAGGTCAGAAGTAGGCCTTTGGGGATTGAAGTTTTCTAACTCCTCAAACTACAGAAATATAGGGGTTGTTTATGGAAACCAGTATAAGGGACTCCTTTATGAAGTAGGATACAATACAGATTACGGGTTGATGTTCCATCTGGGGTTAAAAAAGGGAAAGAGACTGTTTTTAACAGCAGGTTTTCTTTATCCAGGGATAAACTTTTTAGTCAGATTTCCGGTAATTCCATACCTGAACATAGGTATTATTCAGAAGAGATAATCCTTTCAAGTTCCCTTTTTGTGAGCCTGAGCCTTTTTTTCACCTCTTCTTTTGTATATTTTCCTTCTGCAATTGCCCTGAGAAGCAGATACAAAAACCTCTGGGGGAGTGCTTCTTTCAGATTAAAATCACCCTGTCTGTAAAATCTTCCTGTTCTTTTCAGTTTGAGGTGGTGATAGGTATCAAAGTTTATCAGGTCTATCTGAACTGCCCTGTAAAGTGCAGCAGAATAACTCACATTGAATATATCCTTCAAAATGTTTATGTGCATCCTTGTTGGTATGGTTCCAACAATGTTGTACCAGTAATACCTGTAAGTGGTTTCAGGCATGAGGAAGGCAGATGCAAAGTCACTCACCATACTCTCCTGTATCTCTTTGTGTTCTGTGCTTTCATCGGATATTCGCCTGTCCACTGTCATATCCTCACCTGTTGAAAGGACAAGATGCCCCAGTTCATGGGCAAGGGTGAAAGGTTTTCTTGCAGGGATTTCGTTCCAGTTGTAAAGAATGGCAGGTCCTATATCTGCGTTGTGAATCACACATCCAGAGAAACGATTCTTTTCTATGGGGAATGAGAAGACCTTAATTCCATTGGCGCCAAGTATTGCCTCAAGGTTGCTTACTGGGCTTTCACCCAGATTGAGCATCTTCCTCACGAATATTGCCATAAACTCTGTAGCCTTCCTTCTGTCTGTTTCGTATAGTTTGATAATATGGGTTGGTACTGTTAGGTATGGAGGATGGATTCTTTCGTAGTAAACCTCCTCAAGTTCTGAGTAGAATTCTGTGAAGGCAATAAACCGTTCCATTTCAGGATACACCTTACCCTTTATTGTTATTGCCCTGTTGTACCGGGTTCTGAAACTTGGGCTTAAACTGCTGCGAAGAACCTTTAATCCCGAATCCTTTTCAAGTATCTTGATTATCTCGTCAATCTCCCATGAGGAGACCCCTGTGAGATTTTTGTTGAAGAATTCCTTTTTAATCAATGTGAAGAGTTCATCGTATATCTTCTTATTCCTCTCCTTTATTTCCATAATCATACTAAACCTGAACCTTCTCTTGCCCTGCTCAATCAGGGATAGATATGATGGTGAGATACCAAGAAGGGTTGCAAGCTCTCCCTGGCTCAGTCCCTTCTTAATCCTGTATTCCTTGAGCACATCACCAAGTTTCTTCATAGTAAAACTATAGCGAATAAATTACATGTTGTCAACAGTCATAGGTGCCGAGCGTTCACAAGTTCACAACTCACATCCCCCATATTTCTATATCCATTTTTCTAACAGGCTGATTTTTAGTTTGATGCAGTTAATTGGTATTTATTTTGCTTTTTTTCTTTTTTTGGGGTTTTTTACATGTGTTCACGGGTGTTAGGATGAATTTACATTATCACTTATGATTATTAAATAATAGGAATATTGTCTTTTTAGCGGAGAAATAAGCAATAGTGGTGGTT
>JAGGTX010000188.1 GCA_021163525.1 Caldifarciminota bacterium | reverse complement strand
TGAACTCTACAATGATGAAAATGGTATAATCTGGCCAGACCCAATCGCCCCATTTGATGTGCTTGTAATACCCCTTGACATTCGGGATTCAAAAGCCCTTGAAATATCCAGAAAAATGGTTAATATAATTGAAGAAACGCACGAAGTCCTCTTTGATGACAGAGATGTAGGACCAGGGTTTAAGTTTAAGGACGCTGACCTTATTGGTATTCCAGTAAGGGTGGTTGTTGGTCCAAGGAGTCTCAAGGAAGGAAAGGTAGAGGTATCAAGGAGGGATGGGAGTGAAAAAATCATGATTGAGCCTGGTAGGGTTCAGGAGGTTGTTGAAAAACTATGGAAGAATGGGAAAGTATTGAGGAAGAAGTCAGGAGAATAGTCCTTGAGACACTCAGGGTTTTTGAAGCAGATGAGATTCAACTCTTTGACCTTGAACTCAAGGGGCCTGGTAGAACTGTTTTAAGGGTTTTCATTGATAAACCCGGTGGCGTGACCATTGACGACTGTGTTAAGGTATCAAAGGAACTCTCAACAAGGCTTGATGTAGAGGACCCGATACCCGGGCATTACACACTTGAGGTGTCTTCACCTGGAATAGAGAGAAAGAGGAGGGAGAAGTGATAAATAAACAGGTTGTTGAGATGCTAACAGAACTTGCAAAGGAGAGAGGGCTTGAAAAGCGTGTGGTGATTGAGACGCTCAAGGAATCCATCATTGCAGCGGCAAAAAAGAAGACAAATATACCAGAAGGTTGGGTTTGTGAGATTTCAGAGGCATCCGGTGAAATAAGACTATTCCTTGAAAAAGAGGTTGTTAAGAAGGTTGAGAATCCAGATGTCCAGATTTCAATTGAAGAGGCAAAGGAATTGAACCCCGGGGTGAAACCAGGGGAAAAAATCTATGTAGAAATACCCTTACTTGAAACATTTGGAAGGAATGCAATAAACCTTGTGAGAAACAGCCTCATCCAGAAGATGAAGGAGAATGAAAAACAACTAATTTATAAGAAATATGTTGCAAAGATTGGGGAACTCGTCTCCGGGACAGTGGCAACTGCATACTCTTCTGGTGCATACATTAAACTGGCTGAAATTGAGGCATTCCTTGATAAAGAGGACCAGATACCTGGTGAGGTGTTGAGGAGAGGACAGACATTGAAGGCAGTTGTGAAGGAGGTTGAGGAAAAACCAAGGGACAAGACAAAGGTAAGGCTCAAAGGACCTGTTATATACCTGACAAGGGTGACTGAAACCTTCATAAGGAAACTATTTGAATTTGAGATACCCGAGATACTGAGGGGTGAGGTTGAGATAAAGAAGATTGCAAGAAGACCGGGGGTAAGGTGTAAGATAGCAGTATTCTCGTCCAATGAGAAGATTGACCCTGTTGGTGCATGTGTTGGACCAAGGGGGGCAAGGATACAGGGTATTGTGAAGGAGATGAGTGGAGAAAAGATTGACATCATTGCCTGGTCATCAGACCCCAAGATCCTGGTTGGAAGGGCATTATCACCAGCAAAGGTTACAAAGGTGGTGATGAAGAAGTCGGGTGATAAGGCAACATGTGTTGTTCCCGATGACCAGGTAACACTTGCCATAGGCAAGGACAGCATAAATGTTGAACTTGCAAAGGAACTTGTTGGAATGGATATAGAGATAAAAGGCCAGACAGAATACCATAAAGAGGAAGAGGAGAAGAGAAGGGTAAAAATCAAGGTGGAGAACCTTGACCTTCCAAATAGGATAAAAGAAATACTGAAAAAACACGGTTATAAGAATGCAAAGGATATAATGATATCAACAGCAGAAGATCTCCTGAAACTACCTGGCATTGGTAAAAAAGCCGTTGATAAAATCTTTACTGCGGTGCACAAGGCACTCAATCTGGGAGAGTAATGGGAAAGAAAAGGGTCTATGAAGTAGCAAAGGAGTTGAACAAAGACAGTAAAGAGGTTCTTGATGCCCTTAAGGAACTGGGGATGAAGGTAAAGTCTAATCTCTCCTCAATTGATGATGATGCAATAGAAAAACTAAAAAAATACTTATCAAAGGAAAAAATAGAGGAAAAAGTGGAAGTGCCCATTCCCCCAATTGAGGAAGAACTGGAAGAGGAAGAGGTTCTTGAAATATATGTTGAGCCTGAGCCTAAGGTAGCACCACCGAAGAAGAAGAAAAAAAAGAAGAAGAAGGAGAGGAAGATTGACGCAGCACTGGTTGAAAAAAGAATAAAGGAGACACGCTCCATCCTTGAAACAGGAAAACGGAAAAAATATAAGAAAAAGAAGAAGGGCGGGAATGTTGAGGTTGAGGAAGAGATACTCAAGGTGCCACCATTCATGACCGTATCAGAACTTGCAGAAATTCTTGATGTTGGTCCAAATGATATTCTGATGAAGTGCCTTGAACTCGGACTCAGAGCAACAATAAACCAGCGGCTTGACTTTGATACAATCTCATTGATTTCAGAGGAGTTCGGACAGAAGGTTGAGATGCAAGAGGAGTTTGAGTCGGAGATTGAGGAGGGAGAGTACTCTGACATTCGTGAAAAACCACCTGTGGTCACCATAATGGGGCATGTTGATCACGGTAAAACCACACTTATTGATAAAATAAGACTCTCTGATCTTGTTTCAAAGGAAAAGGGAAGAATAACACAGAAGATAGGTGCCTACCATGTTAAATACAATGGGAAGACAATCACATTCATTGATACACCCGGGCATGAGGCATTCACCGCAATGAGGGCAAGGGGTGCAAAGGTTACGGATATTGTTGTCCTTGTCGTTGCTGCCAACGATGGTGTAAAACCACAGACAATTGAAGCAATTGACCATGCGAAGGCAGCGGGTGTGCCCATTATTGTGGCAATAAACAAGATTGACCTGCCTGATGCAAATCCAGAAAAGGTGAAGATGCAACTTGCGGATGTAGGCGTGATGGTTCAGGAATACGGTGGTGATGTAATGAGTGTGAATATATCTGCATTGAAGGGGATCGGGATTGAGGAATTGCTTGAAACCATACTGCTTCTGGCAGAGGATATGGATTTGAAGGCGCCATTTGAAGGACCCGGTGAGGGATACATACTTGAGGCAAAAAAGAGCAAAGGGTTTGGTAATGTTGCAACAGTTATTGTTGAGAAGGGAAAAATAAAGAAAGGTGACATATTCATTGCAGGTTCTACATACGGAAAAGTGAGGGTGATGATAGACGAGGATAAGAAGATATGGAGTGAGGTAACCCCTGGAATCGCGGTTCAGATTTCAAGTTTCAATGACCTTCCTGTGGTTGGAGACAAGTTAAAGGTTGTTAAGGATGAAAAGAGGGCAAAGGAGACTGCGGAGAAGAGAAAGGTTGCCAAGAGATTACAGGAAATGAGCAGGAAAAAGCAGATTTCCCTTGAGGCAATTCAGGAGAAGCTTGTCAGGGGTGAATATGTTGAACTTAAAATAGTGCTTAAAGGTGATGATTCTGGTGCGGTTGAGGCACTTTCAGATACACTTGGCAGGCTATCAACCGATGAGGTTCATGTTAACATTATCCACAGGGGGGTTGGTGATATCACTGAGAATGATGTTCTGCTTGCATCTGCATCCGATGCCATCATTGTTGGATTCAGGACAAGACCCACTGGAAAGGCAAGGGATATTGCAAAGAATGAAGGGATAGAAATCAGAACATATGACATAATCTATGATGTTGTTGACGACATCAAAAAGGCAATGAGCGGCCTTCTTGCACCTGAATACGAGGAACATGAAATAGGAAGGGCTGAGGTGAGGATGGTGATAAGGGTTCCAAAGGTGGGGAATATTGCAGGTTCCTATGTTATTCAGGGTAAGGTCCTCAGGGGAGCAAAGTGTGAGGTTTTAAGGGGTGAGGAGTTGATTGCTGAAACAAAGATAAACTCCCTGAAAAGGTTCAAGGAGGATGTGAAGGAAGTGGTTGAGGGATTTGAGTGTGGTATCGGGCTTGAAGGCTTTGATTCCTTTCAGGAAGGAGACATCATCGTTGTCTATGAGACCATAGAAAAGGAAAGGACAATTTGATTGTTGGTGTTTCCACGATTGAAATATACATACCCCAATCAACATCTCTTAAAGAGAAAAGAAAGATACTCAATGGTATAAAATCCCGTGTTAAAAATAAATTCAATGTATCTATAAGTGAGGTTGGGTATCTTGACAAATGGCAGAGGGCACTCATAGGTATTTCAACTGTGTCCAACAGCACAAAGATGGTTGATTCTGTACTTTCAGGTGTCTTGAGGGAGATAAGTTCAGACCTGAGAATAGAAATCATTGACTACAAAATGGAGATAAGGGTATGAGCAGGAGGATTGAAAGGGTTAACTCTTTACTAAAAAGGGAGATCTCTTTTATTGTTGAAAGGGAGATGAAGGACCCAAGACTGGGTTTCATAACGATCACCCATGTTGAATGTTCAAGGGACCTGAGACATGCAAAGGTTTACTTCAACTTTCACACCACTGAAGATACCTCTGTTGTTGAGATTATACTCAACAGGGCAAGTGGATACATACAGGGAAAACTTGGAGAGAGAACAAGGTTGAGATACACGCCGAAACTTGAATTTATATATGATGACACACTTGAGAGGATGGAGAGGATTGACAGACTCCTGAAGGAGGAAAATGGATAAGACAAGAGAATTTCTGAAAAAATATGAGAGTTTTCTAATCACATCCCATAAAAATCCCGATGGGGATGCAATTGGTTCTCAAATAGGGCTTGCCCTTGCCCTGGAAAAAATGGGAAAGGATGTGATTGTGGTTGACACAGACCCCGTTCCTAAGAGGTTCAGATACTTTGAGCGGATTGACCTTGTCCAGAACGCGATAGTGGATTTTGACTATCAGGCAGTGATTGTGCTTGACAGCTCAAGCCCTGAGAGGCTTGGTAGCATCTCAGAAAAGATAGACTTCACAAAACCTGTTGCAAACATAGACCACCATATAAGTAATAAGTACTTTGGGACAGTAAACCTCGTCCAGCCAGAACGTTCATCCACATGTGAAATCGTCTATCTTCTTTTAAAGAATTTTGTTGAACTTGATAAAGAGATTGCAATGTATCTATACCTTGGGCTTCTAACCGATACTGGTTCATTCAGATATGCCAATACCCGGGCAGAATCATTGAGGCATGCCTCTGAACTTTTAAGTTATGGGGTTGATGCAAGTTCGGTTGCCGAAAGGATATGGTTCAGGGACACTCCAGGGAGGCTTAAACTTCTCGGGTCTGTTCTTGAGACCATTGAAATATTTGATGGCTTCAGCATGATGTATGTAACAAGAGAGATGATGGAAAGATACAACACAACAGAGGAAGACACTGAGGAATTTGCCTCATATGGCCTTACCATAGACGGTGTCAGGGCTACTGCGTTTGTCAAAGAGAGGGATGGAGAGATAAAGGTATCACTCAGGTCAAAGAAGGGAACTGATGTTGACAGAATTGCTGCAATCTATGGTGGTGGTGGTCATAAGAGTGCTGCTGGTTTCACTGTTAAAGGGAAAAACTTCTTCTCATTCATTGAGGAGTTGAAAAGGGTGATGGAGGAGAATGTATGAGGATTGGAATAATAGGTGGAGGCCCTGCAGGGTATTCATCTGCACTACTTGCAGGAATTCTGGGAAATCAGGTGGTCCTGTTTGAAAAGGATACTGTGGGTGGTGTATGCCTGAACAGGGGATGTATCCCTGTAAAGGCACTTATAAAGGTGGCACACGGTTTAAATACAGTAAAAAAGATTGAAACCTCTGGTATAAAGGCTAAGATAACAGGTATAGATTGGGAGAAGGTTAAGAAGTCATCCCAGCTTGCTTCACGAAGGCTTGTTGCAGGAGTCCAGAACCTGTTAAAGAAAAGAAATGTTGAGGTAATAAATGCCCATGCGGAGTTGAAAGAGAGTGGAGTTGTCGTGGCAAATGGAAAGGAATACACCTTTGATAAAATCCTTGTCTCCACTGGTTCAAGACCGAGAATACCGCCCTTCAAGGTGGCGAAGAATGTCTGGACAAGTGATGACGCACTCAATGCAAAAGAGATACCTGAATCAATCGGGATCATTGGCGGTGGTGTGATTGGTATTGAATTTGCCTATATATTCAGGTCGTTTGGCTCTCAGGTTACAGTCTATGAGATAATGGACGAGATTCTTCCAGGAGAAGATAAAGAGATGGCATCATCCTTGAGAAAAGAGATGGAGAAGATGGGTGTGAAATTCAAATTGGGTGTAATGGTTAATGAAATCACAGAAAGGAAAGGGAGATTCACAATAAAATACACGGATGGTGGTAAGGAGTCAGCGGACAAATTGGGGAGGGTGCTGGTTGCAATAGGAAGAGAGGTAGTGGCAGATGGGCTTCCTGATTTAATAGAAATGGAAAATGGATTTATAAAGGTGAATAGAATGATGGAGACCACCATGAAAAATGTCTATGCGGCAGGTGACTGCGTAGGCGGATATCTTCTTGCACACACAGCCTATCATGAGGGAGAGATAGCTGTATTCAATATGAATGGCAGGAATGAAAAGTTAAATGAAAATTATGTCCCCAGGGTTATATATACAAAACCAGAGTTTGCAGCCTGTGGAGAAGTAGAAGAAAATCTTAAAGAAAAGGGTGTTGATTATCAGAAGGAGTTCTTTCCATTCACATGTAATGGTAGAGCCATTGCAGAGTCCGAGACCAGGGGTGGTATAAAGATGCTCTTTGACCCGGATGGAAGGATTCTTGGTGGAGCAATACTTGGTGGATATGCATCTGAGATGATACACATCATCTGTGTTTCAATGAAAAACGGGGTAACGGCAAGGGAACTCTTCCATACAATATTTGCCCATCCCACCTACTCCGAGACAATAAAAGAGGCAGCAGCCCAATTCCTCCACCTCCCCCTCCATGGGGACGGAGGTTGACAATTTGACATTTTATTCATTTATCCCCTTCATTTTCAATATAAAGGTAATTATTGAACCTGATGCAGGAAAGACTTTATGAAATAATATGAATAATATAAGTGGCTCAATTGGTTCTATCTACCCTGCATCGTCTTCTTCATTAAGTCTTCCATACTCCCTGTTTTTACATTCGCAGGATTGAAGAGGTCATCAGATAGTCCAACATTGCATTGGATTGATTTAACCATATAGGTTGCAGTAAGTTTACCGTTGTCATAGAACTCAATTTTGTAAGGAAGCATTCCACCCTGAGGAGTTGTTTTGAAATCCAGAAATTTAATTACTGATTTATGCTCACCCTCAATATTTTCAACCTTAAGGGGAACATAGTTGCTTTTGTCAATCCATATTTTTGTGACTGCATTCTCCTTCTGTGCCTGAACCACAAAGCATGTCTTTCCGTCAACTAT
>JAGGTX010000088.1 GCA_021163525.1 Caldifarciminota bacterium | reverse complement strand
GGACATGGGATAGTCTATTCTGTGAAGCAACTTTTTCTGATATAGAAATTTCTGCTGTGGAAGATTTCAAAAGCCTTGCTAAAGACAGAATACCCAGTATCTCTAAACTGGATTCCACAGAGAAGATTTTTGTCAATCTGAAACTTATTACTGATAACAAAGAAATGACAAATGCAGGTGTTTTGCTTTTTGGAGAAAACCCTCAGAAATTTTTTATCTCAGCAAAAACAAGGATTGGAAGATTTAAAACATCCACAGACATTATTGATACAGTAATAGCAGAAGGAAATCTTTTTAAACAATTAGAAACAGTTTTAGAGGCAACAAAGAAACATCTGAATGTGAGATTTGAGATAAAGGGCATACAACGACAAGATATATGGGACTATCCAATAGAGGCAATAAGAGAGGCCGTAATTAATGCCCTTATCCACAAAGATTACTCAAGCCCAGCAGAGATTCAAATCAGGATATATGATGACAAAATATGGATATGGAATCCTGGTAAACTGCCCCCCCAGCTTACTATAGAGGACTTAAAAAGGGAACATTCTTCATACCCAAGAAATCCTTTAATAGCAAATGCTTTTTATCTCGCTGGATTTATTGAAAGATGGGGCTCAGGCACAAGAAGAATTGTAGATTTATGTAAGGCACAGGGATTGCCTGAGCCGGATTATAAAGAAGAGCAGGGAGGATTTAGTGTCTGGTTTTATAAGGATATTTTCACAGAAGAAAACCTAAGAAAGATGGGACTGAATGAAAGGCAGATTAAAGCAGTAATATATGTGAAAGAGAAAGGTAAAATCACAAATAGTGAGTATCAAAAATTGACAGAAGTTTCTAAGCCAACAGCCACAAGGGATTTAAAAATCCTTGTAGAAATGCAAATTTTGAAACAGGAAGGGATTACCGGAAGAGGAACTTTTTACAAATTATTTAAGGGCTCGGAAAGGACTCAAAGGGATATTAAAGGGCTCACAAAGGGCTCAAAAGGACAGGAGACAGAAGGATAACTATGGCTAATACTTTCCTGAAAGGTATTATAGATGATATAAACTTATCCAATCTACCCTATAACTGGAACTCTTTTGACTTAGAAAGTTTTTCAAGAAATAAATCCTTATGGGTCTTTCAGCAGAAAGCGGTTGAGAATGCCTTAAAACTTCTATGGAAATATTACGAAGATTTGAGAGATTTCCAGATAGGTGAAGAATTATCCGCAAGTGATGAAAGGAAAAAGAAACTATTTAAGTGGTATGTAGATAATGGACTGGAGAACAATTTAGATTTAAGATTGGACAAACGCAGTAGAAAAATATTTAATCTGCTCACTGATTATTACACTTCTGAGGAGGGGAAGATACCTTACTGGAATTATATTAACCGTATGTGTTTCTGGATGGCAACAGGTAGTGGAAAGACACTCGTTATTATCAAACTTATGCAGATTCTAAAACAACTTATGATAAGGGGTGAAATTCCTGAATACGATATTTTATTCTTAACCCATAGGGATGATTTAATTGAACAATTCAAAAGGATGGTGGATGAGGTAAATTATGCAAATGTGGAAAAGATTGAACTGCGAGAATTAAAAGAGTATCCTGAAGTAAAAAGACAGATGTCTTTATTCGGAATGCCAATATTTTATTACAGGTCTGATAATATTGGGGAAGAACAGAAAGAGAAAATTATTGACTTTAGAAACTATGATAATGACGGAAAATGGTATATATTCCTGGACGAGGCACACAAAGGAGATAAAGAGGATTCCAAGAGACAGCATATATACTCCATACTTTCAAGAAATGGGTTTTTGTTTAACTTCTCTGCCACCTTTACTGACCCAAGAGATATTATAACCTCTGTCTTTGAGTTTAATCTTTCTTCGTTTATTGAAAATGGCTATGGAAAGCACATTAGCATACTAAAACAGGAAATACGAGCATTTAGAGAAAACGAAGATTTTGATTCTGATGAAAAGCAGAAAATAGTTTTAAAATCTTTAATCCTTTTGACTTATGTGAAAAAATATTATGAAAGGATATTTGAAATTGAAGAAGGACTTTATCATAAACCCTTGCTTTTAACCCTTGTTAATTCAATCAATAAAGAGGATGCAGATTTAAAACTTTTCTTTAGAGAACTTGAGAGAATTGGAAAAGGAGATGTTGAAGATAATGTGTTTAAAGAGTGTATAAAAGAACTCTGGGAAGAGTTGAAACAGGAGCCTGAGTTTGTGTTTGAGGATGGAAAAAGAGTAAGAATAGACAAAGATGTATTTGAAAGTATTACCCTGAAGGATATTTTGAAGTATGTTTATAATTCTTCGAGCCCGGGTGAAATTGAAATCTCCTTTAGACCGAAAAATCAGAAGCAGGTAGCCTTCAAACTCACAACATCCGACACACATTTTGCTTTGAGTAAAACCGGAGCAATTCCTAATTGGTTAAAAGAAGAGTTATCCAGATTTAATGTAAACCATCAGTTTGAGGAGGAGGGATTTTTTGAAAGAATAAATAAGGATGACTCACCGATCAACATTTTAATGGGTTCCCGTGCTTTTTATGAAGGATGGGATTCCAACAGGCCAAACATTATTAACTTCATCAATATTGGCACAGGGACGGAGGCGAAAAAATTTATTCTTCAGTCTATTGGAAGAGGAATAAGGATTGAACCTGTAGCCAATAAAAGACGAAGATTGATAGAACTCTATAATAACAAAGAAATAACCGATGACTTATTTGAAAGAATTAAAGATTTTTGTCTTCCTTTAGAAACTCTGTTTGTTTTTGGCACTAATAGAAATGCCCTGCTCACGGTTATTAAGGAACTTAAAAAAGAAAGAAAAGAAAAAGGTAAACAGATTTCTCTATTTAGAAACAAATCTGCCCGGAACAGGCCTCTTTTAATACCTGTTTATAAACTGGCAGATTATCCTCTAATGAAGAAAAGAGAACAGACTAAATTTGAAATTTCAAAG